>CAZCWA010000229.1:0-8005 GCA_964502265.1 uncultured Myxococcaceae bacterium
CCCACCGGCGGGCGCACGGATCTGCTCTCCGCCATCCGATCGATCAAGGCGGGCGAGGGCGGTGCGGGCGCGCGGAAGCTCTCGGGGATCATCCTCGTCTCCGACGGCGCGGACAACGCGGAGCTGCAGGGTGGGCTGCAGGGCGCGGCCAGAAGTGCGCTGGCGGATCTCGACGTGCCGGTGACGACGGTGCTGGTGGGCCGCGACGGGCTGCGGGACCTGGCGGTGGAGCGGGTGAAGGTGGAGGACTTCGCCTTCGTGCGCAACGCGCTGACCATCGAGGTGGAGATCCGCGCGCGCGGCTTCGCGGGGCAGGCGGTGCCGGTGACGCTCTCGCGCGAGGGCAGCACGGTGGCCTCGAAGACCGTCCGCGTGAACGGCGAGGACGAGGTGCAGACGGTGGCGTTCACCTTCACCCCCGACCAGACCGGCCGCTTCGTCTACACGGTGAACGTGCCCGTCTTCCCCGGCGAGGCGGTGAAGGAGAACAACGCGCGCTCCTTCGTGCTCAAGGTGATCCGCGACCGGGTGCGCGTGCTGATGGTGGTGGGCAAGCCGTCGTGGGACGAGCGCTTCCTGCGGGGGCTTCTGCGCCAGGATCCGAACGTCGATCTGGTCAGCTTCTACATCCTGCGGACCGCGGGCCAGGAGATGCACGTCCCCGAGCGCGAGCTGTCGCTCATCCCCTTCCCGGTCGATCAGATCTTCGACGAGAAGCTGCACACCTTCGACGTCGTGGTGTTCCAGAACTTCGGCTACACCGATCCGCAGCTCAGCATCAGCCGCTACGAGGGCAACCTCGAGAAGTACATTCATCAAGGCGGCGCGCTGGCCATGCTCGGTGGCGACATGGCGTTCGGCACCGGGCGCGCGTCGTTCCCCCGCTTGATGAAGGCGATGCCGCTGGAGGGCGTGGGCACGCCTCACGCCGAGGACCGCTTCGTGGCCCGGCTCACCGAAGAGGGCGCGCGCCATCCGGTCACCGCGGTGGCGCAGGGAACGCGGAGCGCAGAGGCCGCGTGGGCAGCGCTTCCGCCCATCCCAGGCGCCAACGTGACGCGGGCGAAGGAGGGCGCAACGGTGCTGCTCGATCACCCCACTTTGAAGGTGGATGGGAAGCCGGCGCCGCTGCTCGCGCTGTGGGAGTACGGGCGCGGGCGGTCGATGGCGCTGGCCACCGACGGGAGCTGGTTCTGGGCCTTCCCCGCGCAGGCGGAGGGCGTGCAGGAGCGCTACTACGATCGCTTCTGGACCAACGCGCTGCGCTGGCTGGTGCGGGACCCGGACCTGACCACCTTGAGCGTGGTGGCGGACCCGGCGCAGGTGGAGCCGGGCAAGCCGGTGGGCGTGATCGTGACGGCGCGTCAGCCGGACTACGCGCCGGCGGAAGGCGCGCAGGTGCGGGCGGAGCTGTTCAGCGTGGACGAGGCCCGCGTGGTCGCGCAGCAGTCGGGGACCACCGGACCGGACGGTGTGGTGCGGCTCGAGTTCCAGCCGCCGAAGCCGGGGCCGTACAAGCTGCTCGCGAAGGCGCAGAAGGGCGAGACGGCGCTCGGCGAGGGCGAGGACGCGGTGGCGGTGCGCGCGGTGGGGCCGGAGCTGTCGGACGCATCGGTGCGCGGCGAGCTGATGGCGGACATCGCCAGGGCCACGAAGGGCGCCGCCTACAAGCTGCCACTGGGTGGGCTGCCGGAGGTGCCGCTGCTCGATCCGCCGGTGGTCGAGGTGGGCCGCGCGCGCGACCGGCCGCTCTGGGATCGCTGGTACTACCTGGTGGCCCTCGCGGCGCTGTTGGGCGGCGAGTGGCTGCTGCGCCGGCGGTTCGGCTACATCTGAGGCAGGCCGGGCGCCTCCCGGGCGAGTATCCGGAACGGGCACCCGGGACGTGAAGTTACGTTGTGGTCACTGGACGACACGCCGGATCCGGTGTTCAGGTGTCCGGCGACATGACGCAGTCCGCCCGGGTCCCGTTCCTCGTCGCCATCCTCCTCTCCCTCTCCGCCTGCAACTGCGGTGGCGATCAGCTCGTGGAGGCGCGCTGCCTCACCGAGGAGATCTGCGGCAACGGGCTCGATGACACCTGCGATGGCGTGGTGGACGAGGGCTGCCCGTGCATCCCCGGTGACACGCGCGTGTGCGGCAGCGACGTCGGCGCCTGTCAGCAGGGGCTGCAGACGTGCGATGCGGACGGCGTCTGGATGGAGACGTGCGAGGGCGAGGTCGCGCCCCGGACGGAGACCTGCGACGGCGTGGACGACGACTGCGACGGCGAGGTCGACGAGGAGTTCGTCTGCGATCGGCCGCTGGTGGAGTGTCCGCCCGCGCAGCAGGCCCCGGTGAACCAGCGCGTGTTCCTCGGCGCGACGGTGGTGGCGCAGGGCGTGCCCGTGGCCACCCAGGGCTGGTCGGTGAAGTCGCGTCCGGAGGGTTCGACCGGGACCCCGTTTCCGCCCACGGGCGCCGGCACCAGCGTGGTGCTCGACGGCGAGGGCATCTGGACGATGCAGTTCTGTGCGACCACCGAGCACGGCGCGATGAGCTGCTGCGAGACGGAGATCGACGCGATCATCCCCTGCACCATGCCGCCCCCGCCGCCGGTGAGCACCGCCTGCGAGACGAGCTGGGATGGCCGGCCCATCGTGCAGTTCTCGCCGGTGCCGCAGGGGCTCGTCTACGAGCTGCTCCAGGACGACGTGCCGCTGGCGAGCGCCGAGAGCGGTCACAACCACGTGCGCCCGCCGGAGCGGATCCACGCGGGCTCCAACGAGCCGGGCGAGCAGGTGACGCTCGGCGTTCGCGCGTGCCGGTCGGACAACCTGTGGTGCTGCTCGCAGCAGTCGTACGTGAACGTGCGCGTGGTGAGCGAGTGCTCCACGCCCGTGCCCGCCACGCGCGACAACCTCATCCTCAGCGAGTACCTGGTGAACGGCGAAGGCCAGTGCAGCTCGCAGAACTGCGGCTGCCAGAACGGCGAGGCCATCGAGCTGACCAACCTCACCAACTGCCCGGTGTCGCTGGACGGCTTCCACTTCGCGTACCGGAACGACAACGCGTCGCCGGCGAGCTACCGCTGGATGAACTTCGGGCCGGCGGACATCGTGCCGCCCCGCGGCGTCTACGTGGCGGTGCGGAATCGGTCGCTGGCGACGACGTGTACCGCCTCGCTCGGTCAGGAGCGGCCGGGCCTGTACGGGCTGACCATCTCCTCGCTGGAGATGGAGGGCGAGAACCTGTGCAGCGGCTGGTTCAAGAACTCGGGCGGCGGGCAGAGCGAGCTTCGGGTGGCGCGCGGGGAGGTGCTCTCGGCGCAGTCGCTGCAGTTCACGCCGGGCAACGCGATCACCCGGATCGCTCCGTACGAGTCTTCGCCGGGCATCTGCCAGAGCACCGGGTTCGACGCGATCGACTCCTGCGGCAACGTGGTGGGAGGAAGCACGCCGACGGACGTGCTGAGCCCGAACCAGCTCGGGCGGCTGTGGCACCCGTGCGACGCGGTGGTGGGCGCAGTCCCCGCCTGCGCCCGCGACTGAGGCGGCGGTCAGGGGGGCTCACGACGCTCCACCCTCTTTCGCTCGGATTTCGCCGCTTGCTAGGGGCCGGAGGGAATAACCCCCTCTGGAGGCAACAATCAGATGAAGCGGCTCCTGGCTGCAGTCACGGTCCTCGTCCTTTTCGGCTGCGGCCCGAAGGTACGGCCCACGACCGACGAGAAGGTGGAGATCACCCCGGCGCGGTTGGAGCGCGGCTCCTACCTGGTCAACCACGTGATGGCCTGCGGGATGTGCCACGACTCCTACGAGAACGGAGACCTCGGGAAGCCGAAGAGCGAGGGGATGCACCTCGCTGGCGGCAACCTGATGGATGAGGGCGCGATGAAGATGTTCGTCCCCAACATCACCCCGGACAAAGAGACGGGGATCGGGAGCTGGACGGATGATGAGCTGATGCGAGCGATCCGGGACGGCGTGACCCGTGACGGCACCCGGATGGGGCCGTTGATGCCCTTCGAGGCCTACCGCACCCTGTCCGATGAGGATCTGCGCTCGGTGGTCGCCTACCTCCGGAGCGTCGAGCCGAAGAAGATGCCGCATCCCCGGCAGAAGCACACCTTCCCCTTTCCCATGGGGCTGCTGGTGCGCGCGGGGGCGATGCACAACCCGCCGGTGACCACGGCTGCGGAGCCGGACCGCTCGAACAAGGTTGCATACGGCGAGTACCTCGCCCGGGCGGGCCACTGCTACCACTGCCACGCGATGGGCGAGAAGGGGCCTCTCCCCTCGAGCGACCCGAACTTCATGGCCGGCAGCCAGGTGCCCTTCAACGTTCCCGGCATCGGCAAGCTCTGGGCGCCGAACCTGACGCCGGACAAGGAGACCGGCATCGGCGGCTACACGGACGACCAGATCAAGCTGGCCCTGCGCACCGGCATGCGGTTCGACGGCAAGCAGATGGGCCCTCCGATGATTGCCTTCGTCCCCCACATGGCGGGCGTGGCCGAGGAGGACCTGGACGCGATGGTCGTCTACCTCCGCTCGCTGGCGCCGGTGAAGAACAAGGTCCCGTCGCGCGAGCTCACCGGGTTGGGCAAGCAGATCTTCGACCAGTCCGCGCCTGCCGAAGGGGTGGCCGCGGACGTCGAGTAGGCCCCAGCCGAACCGCGGCTGAAAAGGAAACGGCGCGCCGCCCACGGTGGAGCGACGCGCCGGTCCCTTCAACGCTGCTTGCGGATGCCTACAGGTCCGCGACGGCGCCGATCTTCACGTCGTCGATGTACCAGCCGGGGCGCCCGGTGGAGCCGTCAGAGCCGAAGTCGAAGCGGATCACCACCTGGTCCCGCGGCCCGCCTGCGAGGTGCGCCTCGAGGTCGATGACGACCGGAGTCCAGCCCGTCAGGGTCCCGCTCCAGATCGGCTGTCCGCCGAGCGCGTTGGTCGAAGCCGCGGCGCCCGTATACGCCGGCGTCACGGTGGCGGGGGCGAACTCCTGGAAGGTCACCCCGCCATCCGTGCTCACCTTCACGTTGCCGCCGTCGTACCGGCTCGAGGCGGTCCCCTCGAAGTTGTGCCAGTGCATGAACGTCAGCCCTGCGGTGGCCACGCCGGTCAGGTCCATCTTCGGGGTCTGCAGGCTCCAGTGGGCGTTGTTGGAATAGTTTCCACTCAGCCGCGTAGCCGCCACCTCACCGTTCCAGAGGGACGGCGGGCCGACGCTGCTGCCACCGGTGGCTGGAGTGCCGAACTCCCACTGACCGGTGTACGCCCAGCCTGTCGGCAGCGTGGTCCCGAAGCCCTCGACGAAGGGGGTGCCGTCCATCACCTGAACGGGAGGGGCCGTCGACGGTTCCACCGTGATGGTGAAGGTCTGGGTGGCCGCCGGGCCGGACGAGTTCGTCGCGGTCACGGTGATGGTGCCGGTGGTCCCAACGTCGAAGGCGGACGGGGTGCCGGACAGCGTCCCCGTGGTCGCATCGAAGCTGAGCCACGACGGGCGCCCACTGGTGGTCACGGTCGGCACGGGGTATCCGGTGGTGGTGATGGCGTACGTGTAGAGGGTGTCCGCCTCGACCGTCGTCGGCGGGGTGCTGGTGATGGCCGCCGGCTGCGGTTCCACCGCCACCAGCCCGATGAGCTCGACGTTGTCCAGCCGCCAGGTGCCGCCGGCGCCGCTCGCGCCGCGACCGTAGATGCGGAAGGTCAAGGGCTGGTTGTAGGGACCCCGCTCAGCCGCCGTGAGGACCACGCTGGCCGTATGCCAGGTGGTGCCTGCGCCCGTGGAACCCGCGCCGTCCGCGAGCATCGTCTCCACGCCATCCACCACCACCGCGACTTCGTACTCGGCGGGGCCGGTGTTGGACCGGTAGTGGTCGAACGACAGGGCCACCGGGGTGAAGTGGTAGGTGGGGTCCGGGCTCACGGTGAACTGGAAGTAGTTGGGGTTCTGCGCGTCGTGGAAGCCGTTCGCGGAGATGGCGTCTCCCGGGCTGCCGCCGGGGTAGGTCGGCGTGCCCGAACCGGTGGTCACCGCAGAGGTGGTGGTGCCCGCGAGCTGGTGCTCGGGGGTGGTCACGCTGCCGTCGAAGATGAAGTGCGTGAGCAGGTCCGTGCCGATGACGGTGAGGGTCAGGGTCTGAACGGACGGCGACGGCGCGCCGTTGTCGGCGGAGATGACCACCGTGTGGCTGCCCCCGGCCGGCGGGGTGCCGGAGAGGACGCCGGTGGCCTCATCGAAGCTCAGCCAGCCCGGGAGCGGAGCACCGGCGGCCCCCGAGACGGTGACGGTCGGGGCGGGGACGCCGGTGGCGGTGATCGCGTAGGTGAAGGGGACGCCCGCGTAGATCGTGGTCGCCGCAGGCGTGCTGGTGATGACCGCCGGCGCGCCCAGGTCCGCGGCGGCGCCGATCTGGAAGTTGTCGATGTACCAGCCCGGCCGCAGACCCGAGCCGTCCGAGCCCGCGTCGAACCGGATGGCGACCTGGTCCACCGGGAGCCCGTCGAGGTTCGCGCTCAGATCCACCGCCACCGCCTCCCAGTCCGTGAGGATTCCGCTGAAGACCGGCTGGGTGTGGAGCGCATTGCTCGAAGCCGTCACCGGGCCCGCGTAGGCGGGGAAGACCGTCCCCGGCGCAACGGCAGACCAGGTGGCGCCGCCGTCGGTGCTGAGCTTGAGGTTGCCACCGTCCCAGATGGTGGTGAGGGTGGAGGTGGAGCGCTCGAAGTTGTACCAGTGGGAGAACTTGAGGACCGGGTGGGTGACGCCGGTGAGGTCGAAGGTCGGCGACTGCAACCGGGCGTTCATGTTGTTGGTGTAGTTGCCGGAGGGGTTGGTGGCCGCCACCTCACCGTCCAGCACGGTCGGCGGGCCCACGGAGCTCGCGCCGACGTTGGGGACTCCGAAGGCCCACACCCCGCCCTGCACGCTCCAGCCCAGAGGCGCCGCCGGACCGAAGGTCTCGAGGAACGTCCCGCCGGCCACCGCGATGGGCGGCAGGGGGGCCACCTCGATGGTGAAGGTCTGGGTGCCGTTGGCGCTGACGCCGTTGGAGGCCGTGACGGTGATGTTCCCGGTGGTGCCCGCGGTGGTGGGCGTGCCGGAGATCGTCGCGGTGCCGTCGAAGGTGAGCCACGAGGGCAGCCCGCTGAAGCTGATCGCCGGAGCGGGGAAGCCGCTGGTGGTCACGGTGTAGCTGTAGAGCAGGCCGACGCGGCCCGCGGGCGCGGTGCTGGTGACGGTGACCTCGGCCGAGGCCACGTTCAGGGTGAACGCCTGGGTGTCGGCGGGCGGAACGCCGTTGTCGGCGGTGACCTCCACCTGGAGCGGGCCGACATCCGAGGCGCCGGGCGTGCCGGAGAGGACCCCGGTGGCCGAATCGATGGACAGCCACGCGGGCAGCGCGCCGCCGCCGGCAAGCGCCGCGGTGAAGGTGGGCTCCGGGCGGCCCGAGGCGGTGGCCGTGTAGCTGTAGAGCTGGCCTGTCAGGGCGGAGGTCTCCGGCGTGCTGGTGAAGAGGGGGGCCACGTCCGCCGACTCGACGGTGATGGTGAAGGACTGGGTCGCGTTCTGGCCGATCCCGTTGCTGGCGGTGATCACCACGTCATGGGTGCCCACGTCCGCAGGCCCCGGGGTGCCGGAGAGCACGGAGGTGGCGCCGTCGAACGACAGCCAGCCCGGCAGCGGCGCCCCCGCTGCGCCCTGGGCGGTCACGGCCGGCGCCGGAGTTCCGGTGGTGGTCACCGTGTAGCTGAACGCGGTGCCCTCGATGGCGGTGACGTCCGGGGTGCTGGTGATGGCGGGGGGCACGCTCACGGTGGTGACGCTGATGGTGAAGGCCAGCGTCGCGTCCGGGGAGATGCCGTTGTGCGCGGTGAGCACCACGGTGTGGATGCCTGCGTCCGCGTAGGCGGCGGTCCCGGAGAGCACGCCCGAGGCCGCGTCGAAGCTGAGCCACGACGGCAGGGTGGTGGCGGTCACCGTGGGCGCGGGCGTCCCGGTGGTGGTGACGGTGAAG
>CAZCWA010000230.1:0-7981 GCA_964502265.1 uncultured Myxococcaceae bacterium
TGCCCTCCGCGTTCTCGGCGATGGCGCAGTAGTAGTACGTGGTCCCGCTCTGCAGCCCGCTGATGGTGCGCGAGAAGCTCACCGCGCTGGAGCCCGAGCCCAAAGAGGTCCCGCCCGTCGCGGGCGCGCGGGTGCCGAAGGTGTCGTTGCAGGTCCCCGGGTCGGTGGTGTCGTAGCGGAACCAGCCGGTGGCCGCCTCGCCGCGCGGGTTGCCCGAGCCATTGAGCGTCATCGACGAGGCGGTGATGCTCGAGGCGTTGTTCGAGTTCACCAGCGGGATGCCCGGGGTGGTGAAGGACTGCACCGAGCCGAACGCGGTGCCGTGGGCGTTCTCGGCGATGGCGCACACGAAGTAGGTGGTCGCGGGCGCAAGGCCGGTGACGCTCTCGCTGAAGCTCGCCTGGGTGCCGCCTGCGCCCATCTGGGTCCCGCCCATCGCGGGCGCGCGCACGCCGAAGGTGTCGTTGCAGGTGCCCGGCGAGGTCGTCGCGTAGCGGAACCAGGCGGTGGTCGCGCTGCCCCTCGGCGTGGCCGTGCCGTGCAGCGTGGCGGTGGTGCCGGTCACATCGCCCGGGACGAAGGTGGTGACCTGTGGCGCGGCCGGCGCGACGAAGCTCTGCACCGGCCCGAAGCGGGTGCCCACGTTGTTCTGCGCGGCGGCGCAGTAGTAGTAGGTCTGCCCGCCGGTGAGCCCCGAGATGCCCTGGCTGAACGGCACCGCGCCCGTCCCCGCGCCGAGCGCCGTACCTCCGGAAGAAGGCGTGCGCGTTCCGAAGGAGTCGGTGCAGCTCGACGGCATGGAGGTGCCGTAGCGGAAGTAGCCGGTGGCGCTCGCGCCGTTGGGGTTGGCGGTGCCCTGCAGCGTGGCCGAGGTGGTGGTGAGGTTGGTGGGCGGCTCGGTGGTGACGGTGGGCGCCGCGGTGGTGGTGAAGGTCTGCACCTGCCCCGCCGAGAGCCCCGCGCTGTTCGAGGCGAGCGCGCACACGTACCAGGTGGTCCCCGCGGTCAGCCCGCTCACCGAACGGGTGAAGCTCACCGCCGAGGTCCCCGAGCCCAAAGACGTCCCGCCCGAGGTGGGCATCCGCGTGCCGAACGAGTCGTCACAGGTCCCCGGGTTCGTCGTCCCGTAGCGGAACCAGCCGGTGGAGGCGATGCCGTTGGGGTTGGCGGTGCCGCTCAACGTGGCGGTGCTCGCGCCGAAGGTGGCGATGGGCTGGGTGACCACGGTGGGCACGGTGGGCGTGGTGAAGCTCTGGACTGCGCCGGTCGAGGTGCCCACCACGTTCGTGGCGATGGCGCAGTAGTAGTACGTCGTCCCCATCTGCAGCCCGGTGACCCCTTCGGTGAAGGCGACTCCAGAAGCCCCCGAGCCGAGCGAGGTGCCGCCGGTGGCCGGAAGCCGCGTGCCGAAGGTGTCGTTGCAGGTGCCCGGGTTCGTGGTCGCGTAGCGGAAGTGGCCGGTGGCCTCGGCGCCGCGCGGGTTGCCGGTGCCGGTCAGGGTCGCGGAGGTGGCGGTGATCGACGAGGCGCCGCCGGTGGTGACGAGGGGCGCGTTCGGCGTGGCGAAGGAGAGGACGCCGCCGAAGGTGGTGCCCACCCCGTTCGAGGCGATGGCGCAGAAGTAGTAGGTCGTCCCCGGCGAAAGCCCGGTCACGTTGCGCGACCAGGGCGCGGCCACCGACGTGCTGCCGAGCGCCGTCCCGCCGCTGGTGGGCAGCCGCGTCCCGAAGGAGTCGTTGCACGCGCCCGGGTTGGTGGGGCTCCACCGGAACCAGCCCTGCGTGGCGGCGCCGTTCGGGTTCGCCTGGCCGTTGAGGGTGGCGCTGCTGCCGGTGAGGGCGGAGGCGGCGATGGTGGCCACGGTGGGCGAGGTGGGCGGCGTGGTGAAGGAGAGCACCTGGCCGAAGGAGGTCCCCACCAGGTTCTGCGCGATGGCGCAGTAGTAGTACGTGGTGCCGGGCAGCAGCCCGCTCACCGGCTGCGCGTAGTTCACCGCGCTGTTGCCCGAGCCGAGCGCGTGGGTGCCCGTCCCCAAAGGCGCGCGGGTGCCGAAGTCGTCGTCGCAGGTGCCCGGGTCGGTGGCGCTGAAGCGGAACCAGCCCTGGGAGGTCGCGCCGTTGGGCGAGGCGGACGCGGTGAGGGTGGCGGTGGTGGCGGTCACCGGCGAGGCGACCCCGGTGGTCACCGCGGGCCCGGCGGGCGTGCTGAAGCTGAGCACCGAGCCGAACCCGGTGCCCTCGGGGCTCTGGACGATGGCGCAGAAGTAGTACGTCGCGCCGGGCGTCAGGCCGGACAGGCTCTGCGAGTACGGGAAGTTGCCCGGCGTGCTGCCGAGGGACGCGCCCCCGGTGGCCGGCGCGCGGGTGCCGAAGGTGTTGTTGCAGGCGCCCGGGTGGGAGGTGGCGTAGCGGAACCAGCCGGTGGTGGCGGCGCCGTTGGGGTTGCCGCTCGCGTGGAGCGTGGCGCCGGTGCCGGTGACAGCGGTGGCGGCGAGCGTGCTCACCGAGGGCGGCGTCGCGTCGGTGGTGAGCTGCAGCACCTGGCCGAAGGACTTGCCCGCGGAGTTCTCGGCGATGGCGCAGTACCAGTAGGTCGTCCCCGCGGCGAGCGTGGTGGGCGACACCGAGTAGCTCGTGGGCGAGGTGCCGCCGCCCAGCGCGGTGCCGCCCGAGGCCGGCGCGCGCGTGCCGAAGGTGTCGTTGCAGGTGCCCGGGTTCGTCGTCGAGTAGCGGAACCAGCCGGTGGCCGTCGCGCCGTTGGGGTTGGCGGTCGCGTTGAGCGTGCCCGCGGAGGTGGTGATCCCGGTGGCGGCGAGCGTGGTCACCGTCGGCGGCGCGGGCGAGGTGTCGAAGGAGAGGACGTTGCCGAAGGTGCGGCCCTCCGCGTTCTCGGCGATGGCGCAGTAGTAGTAGGTCGTCGCCAGCGAGAGGCCGGAGATGCCCTCGGTGACGGTGGTGTTGGCGTTGCCGGCCGGGATCGCGGTCGCGCCGGTGGTGGGCGCGCGCAGCCCGAAGGTGTCGTTGCAGGTGCCGGGGTTCGTGGTCGAGTAACGGAACCACGCGGTGGCGGCGGCGCCGTTGCTGTTCACGCTCGCGCGCAGGTTGGCGGACGAGGCGGTGACGCCCGTGACGGTGGAGGTCACCACCGCGGGCGGAAGCGGCGGCGTGGTGAAGCTCATCAGCACGCCGGTGCCCACGCCCACCGAGTTCGAGGCCAGCGCGCAGTACCAGTAGGTGACGCCGGGCAGAAGGCCGGTGGGCGTGACCGAGTACGAGATGGGGGCCGTGCCGTTGGAGAGCGCGGTGCCGCCGGAGCTCGGGGCGCGGATGCCGCCGCTGTCGGTGCAGCCGGCCGGCTGGGTGGTCCAGTAGCGGAACCAGCCGGTGGAGGAGGCGCGGTTGGGGATCGCGGTGGCGTTGAGGGTGGCGGTGTTGGCCGACACGCCCGTGGCGGCCACGGTGGTGACGTCCGGCGCGCCC
Source organism: uncultured Myxococcaceae bacterium (assembly GCA_964502265.1). Classification (GTDB taxonomy): domain Bacteria; phylum Myxococcota; class Myxococcia; order Myxococcales; family Myxococcaceae; genus JAFAFL01. Next base: position 3,480 of record CAZCWA010000230.1, read on the forward strand.
GGCAGGTTGAAGCTCATCACCGCGCCGAAGGACGCGCCCACCAGGTTCGAGGCCGCGGCGCAGTAGTACCAGGTGGTGCCCGGCGTGAGCCCGGTGGCGGTCTGCGAGAAGCTCTGCAAGGAGCCGCTGGGGATGGACGTGCCGCTCGAGGCGGGGAACCGCGAGCCGAAGGAGTCGTCACACGTCCCCGGGTGCTGGGTGCCGAGCCGGAAGTAGCCGGTCGCGGCGGCGCCGTTGCCGTTGGCCGAGCCGTTCAGCGTGGCCTGCGTCCCGCTGCTGTGCACCGACGAGGACACCGTGTTGACGATGGGCAGGTTCGGGGTGGCGAAGCTCTCCACCGCGCCGAAGCTCTTGCCCTGCGCGTTCTCGGCGATGGCGCAGAAGTAGTACGTGGTGCCGGGGATGAGCGCGGTCAGCGGCAGGCTGATGGGGACCGGCCCGTTCCGCGAGCCCACCGAGGTGCCGCCGGTCGCAGGTCCGCGCGTGCCGAAGACGTCGTCGCACTGCGCGGGCGCGGTGGTGCCGTAGCGGAACCAGCCGATGGTCTCTGCGCCGCGCGGGTTGATGGTGCCGTGGATCGTCGCCGTGGTGCCGGAGATGCCGGTGGGCGACACCTGGGTCTGGACGATGGGCGCGGTGGCCGGCGTGGTGAAGGAGAGCACGTCGCCGAAGCCCGTCCCCACCGAGTTCTGGGCGATGGCGCAGTAGTAGTAGGTGGTGCCCGGCTGCAGCGTGTTGGTGTTCCGCGTCCACGGCTGCACCGCGTTGCCCGCGCCCAGGTTGTTGCCGGACGAGGTGGGGATCCGGGTGCCGAACGCGTCGGTGCAGGCGGCGGGCTCGGTGGTGCTGTAGCGGAACCAGGCCAGCGTGGAGGCGCCGTTGGGGTTGGCCTCGCCGTGCATCGTCGCCAGCGTGGGGTCCACGGTCAGCGGCGGGCGGGTGACCACCGTGGGCACCGCCGGCAGCGTGATCGACTGCACCTGGCCGAAGGAGATGCCCACCAGGTTGGAGGCGATGGCGCAGAAGTAGATCGTCGTCCCCGGGGTGAGCCCCGTCACCTGCTGCGCGGTGGTGTTGGTGCTGCCCGCCGCGATGGTCGAGCCGCCGCTGCCCGGCGCGCGGGTGCCGAAGCCGTCGTTGCAGGTGACCGGGTTGGAGGTGCTGTAGCGGAACCACGCGGTGGCGGTGGCGCCGTTGGCGGTGACCGTCCCGTTGAGCTGTGTGCTCAGGCCGGTGGAGAAGGCGCTGGCGGCGTTGGTGGTGACCACCGGGACGTCCGGCGTGGTGAAGGACACCAGCGGGCCGAGGCCCGTGCCGATCGAGTTGATGGCGATCGCGCAGTACCAGTAGGTGGTCCCCGGCGTGAGCCCCGCCACCGTCTCGCTGAACTGGACCACCTGGTTGCCCGCGCCGAGCGCCGCGCCGCCGGTGGCCGGCGCCCTCGTGCCGAAGGTGTCGTTGCAGGTGCCGGGGCTCACCGGGCTGTAGCGGAAGTAGCCGGTGGTCTCGGCGCCCCGGGGCGTGGCGATGCCGACGAGCTGCGCCGAGGCGCCGGTGAGGTTCGTCACCGGGTACGTGTTGACGTTGGGCGCGAGCGGCTGCGTGGTGAAGGTCTGCACCGAGCCGGTGGAGGTCCCCACCGCGTTCGAGGCGATGGCGCAGTAGTAGTAGGTGGTGCCGGGCTGGAGGCTGGTGAGGATCCACGCGTAGGGCGCCGCCACCGCGCCTGCGCCCAGCGCCGTCCCCGAGGAGGCCGGAAAGCGGGTCCCGAAGGTGTCGTTGCAGATGCCCGGGTGGGTCGTCGAGTAGCGGAACCAGCCGGTGGCGGAGGCCCCGTTGGGCACCGCGCTGCCCTCGAGCCTGGCGCCGGTGGCGGTCACGTTGATCGCCGGCAGCGTGGTCACCGTGGGCACGTCCGGCGTGGTGAAGGTCTCGACCGCGCCGAAGGAGGTGCCCACCGAGTTCTGGGCGATGGCGCAGACGTAATAGGTGGTGCCCGGCGACAGCCCGTTGTGCGTGGTGCTGAAGCTCCTCGCCGAGGTGCCGCTGCCGAGGCTCGCGCCCGCGGTGGGGACGCGGGTGCCGAAGGCGTCGTTGCAGCCGCCGGGGTTGGACGCGCTGTAGCGGAACCAGCCGGTGGTGGCCGCGCCGTTGGGGTTGGCGCTCCCGTTGAAGGTGGCCTGGGTGCCGCTGATGGAGGTGATGGAGACGGTGGTGACGGTGGGCGCGGCCACCAGGGTGGTGAAGGAGAGGACGTTGCCGAGCCCGTTGCCCACGCCGTTGGTGGCAATGGCGCAGGCGTAATAGGTCACCCCGGGCGACAGGCCGGTGATGGTCTCGTTGAAGGTGGCGACGCCGTTGCCGCTGCCGAGCGACGTCCCGCCCGTGCCGGCGGGGACCCGGATGCCGAAGGTGTTGTTGCAGGCGCTGATGCTGGAGGCGCTGTAGCGGAAGTAGCCGGTGGTGGCCGAGCCGTTCGGGTTCGCCGAGCCGTTCAGCTCCGCGGTGGTGGAGGTCACGTTGGTCGCCGCCACCGTGGTCACCGTGGGCAGCAGCGCCGGCGTGGTGAAGGTGAGCACGTTGCCGAAGGAGAGGCCGTCCGCGTTCTGCGCGATGGCGCAGAAGAAGTACGTCGTGCCCGGCGAGAGCCCGGTGGTGGTGATGGTGAAGGACGAGGCCGTGGTGCCGCTGCCCACGCCGGTGCCGCCGGAGAACGGCACCCGCGCGCCGAAGGTGTCGTTGCAGGTGCCGGGCGAGGTCGTCGCGTAGCGGAACCAGCCCGTGGCCGAGACCCCATGCGGGTTGATGCTGCCGTTGAGCACCGCCTGGTTCGCGGTGATCGAGGTCGCGGCGCTGGTGGTGACGGTGGGCGCGGCGGCGAACGCGACGGCAGGCGCGACGAGCGCAAGCAGCATCGCGAGAGGACGAAAGCCAGTGGACATGGCGGGGTGCTCCGTTACCCGGGAGGGTCAGGCGGCGCACACTGCCACCGGCCCCATTCGCGGAGCAAGCCGGGCACCGGCGCCGGGATGCCGGGCCCGCAACGGAAACGGGCGCGGCCTCGAGGTGAGGACCGCGCCCGTGGGCGAAGCGGGTGAAGCAGGACCGGCTACCAGCTCTCGTCGATGGCGAGCGCGGTGAGGTTGATGCAGCGGCCGCCGGCGAGCGGCGCGTCGGCGTCGTAATCCCACTCGGAGAACTGGAGGGTGCTGCCCGCGGCCTGGACGCGGCCCGCGTTGGTGTCCTGCGTGTACTCGCTCACCGTGAACGTGCCGCCGGTGGCGACGTACTCGCCGGCGCAGCCCTCGTCATCGCAGCCCTCGTAGTAGTAGAGGCACACGTCGCAGTCGGCGAGCTTGACGGACGGGGTGAAGGTCCGGACCACCGGCGTGGGAGCGAACTCCCCGGCGGGCGTGCGCCAGACCTCGAGCGAGACGACGTCGAAGGCGTCGTTCTGGATGGGGCCGTAGACCTCTGCCCACGCGACGAGGTCGTAGGGGAAGGGCGAGGTGGCCGCCTCGAATCCGGCGAAGCCCTCGTCGCGGACGAACATGGTCAGCTCGCGGCAGGCCGGGGTGGTGCCGCCGTCGGTGCCGGCGTCCATGTCCATGCCGCCATCGGTGCCGGCGTCCATGTCCATGCCGGCGTCGGTACCCGCATCGGTGCCGCCGGTGCCGGCGTCGTTCCCGCCCGTCGAGCCGGTGCCGCAGGTCTGGAGGCCGGACAGGCACGCGAGGCCGGAGGCGAGGCAGTTCGTGCATGCCGCGCCATTGATGCCGCAGGCGTTGGACTGGTTCCCGGTGACGCACTGCCCCTGGCTGTCGCAGCAGCCGTCGCAGTTGGAGGCGTCGCACGTCTCCTCGTCGTTGCCGCTGCAGTTGAGGAAGGCGACGGGCGCGATGGCCAGGGTGAACGCGGCAAGGAACGGCAGGGAGAGTCGACGGCGCATGGGTCCTCCGGGGAAGGGGCTCCGCGTAGACCGATCTGCCCTCCCGCGCAACTCCGCGGCCAGCGTGTGGCGGACCCACCCCGCGTGTCGCCCCACGCACGGGAGGTGCAATGGAGAACCTGCGCTGGACTATGATGGAAGACCTCCGCCCGACCATGCCCAGGAACCGAACGGTCAGAGAGCAGGCGTCCCGCGCGGCGGAGGAACGCACCCAGGTCTCCGCCGTCCATCGGGGCTCGCACCCGGAGGCCGAGCCCTCCTCCGTGGACAGGGCGCCCACCGGCCCGCGCTTCCTCGTCCCCGAGGCCCTGCGCCAACAGATCGGGCGCGCGGTGGAGGCAGGCTCGGTGGACCTGCCCGCGGGGACCGTGTTCTGTGGGTTGGACACGCTGCCTGCCAAGCCGCAGAGACGGATGGTCGTCTTCACCGACGGAAGGCTCACGGACGAGGCCGCGGCGGCGCTCGCGCGTCCGGACCGCCCGCTGCTGTGCGCGCTCAGGGAGGATGGCCGGGCCTCGGCGTGGGAGCTGACGATGACGCTCGCGTGCCTCGG
>CAZCWA010000231.1:0-7965 GCA_964502265.1 uncultured Myxococcaceae bacterium
GGTTCCCACCGCGCCGGGCTCGCCACCCCGCTCGGCGGCGTGGTGCCTCCCGACCAGGTCCTGGCGTCTGACGCAGCATCACGCGCAGAGCCGCTGCCGGCGGTCGCGGGCGAGGTGATCCTCGTGCACAACCACCTCTGGCACCGCAGCGGCCGCAGCGTGACCGGCCAGCGGCGGCTCGGGATGAGCGTGTGCTTCATGGGCGGCCACGTCCGCTGCCTGCGCACCCGCAAGACCCCGCGCCGCTTCTTCGAGGTGTTCCCCGGGCTCAGAGGGGAAGCCGGGTGATCGGCGCGCCCTTCTCGCGGAGGACGTGTTCCTCGGCCGCCCACACCTGCCGGTACCGGTAGAACGGGACGGCCGGATAGAGGTGGTGGATGAGGTGGTAGTTCTGCGCGAGGAGCACCACCTCGAGCACGCGGCTGTCCACGATCCGCGTCGCGAGGTAGCGGTTCTCCGCCGCCGTCACCCGATGCGGACGATGGGGGAGGTAGTCGAACGAGAACGCGAGCAGGAAGATCGCCAGCCGCGCGGGGACGATCCAACCGAGGAGCAGCACCTCTCCGCCTGCAATCGCCCACACGCCGCCGGCCGCCGCCGCGATCAGCGCCACGCTGACCACCGTCTCCCGCCGCTCCGCCACGGGGATCTGCCTCCAGAGGCGAACGACCCGCGCGTAGTAGTGCAGGTCCTGGGTCGCCCACCGCAGCGGCCGCAGCCATGCCGGGCCACGCCCGCTCCAGTGATCGGGATCGAGCCCGGGCTCGTTGGTGTGACGATGGTGCGCGAGGTGCTCGTGACGGAAGGCGACGAACGGCGCCACCAGCACCAGCGCGCACACCCTCCCCACCCAGTCGTTGAGCGCCCGCCGCTTCGGCGCCACCGCGCGGTGCGTCGCCTCATGCAGCGGCGTGAAGGCCAGGTAGCCGCCCAGCGCGGCCACCAGAACGCCCAGCGCGGGATACACGGTCCCGCTCACGGCCAGCGCACCGCCCGTCGCCCAGACCGCGAGCGCAAGAACGGCGAGCAGCAGCGTGGGCCAGGCGATCGTGGGGACCGCCTGCAGGTGGCGCGGCTGCGGGTTCGTCCTCATTCGAAGAGCGAGACCTGCCGCAGGGTGAAGATCTTCGGCTCGTTGTCGCCGGTCACGCGCAGCCGGAAGGCGTCGACCGCGGGGGCGCTCGGGTCGAGCTCGATCTCCGCGTATGCACCGAGCGTCGAGTCGCCGCCCTCCGTCACCAGCGGCTGCCAGGTCTCCCCACCATCCTCCGAGCCCTCGATGACGAGGGTGGCGCCGGGCGTGTGGCTGAGCTCGCGGACGACGAGCCTGGAGAGCTTCGTCGGCGCCGGCAGATCGATGCGCAGATCCGCGGCGACCTCTCCGGGCACCATCTTCAGGAGCTTGCCGTCCGTGGCCGGGCAGGCCGACGCGTCGAAGGACTGCGCCCCGAACTGGCAGGCCGCGCCGCGCGAGACCGGGACCCTGGCGCCCTTCGCGATCGCCACGCGATCGCTGTGGAAGGTGTAGTCGAAGCGGGTGCCCGAGCCGCGCAGCTCGCGGGTGATGACGAGGCCCGCCTGCAGCCCGTCGAAGTCCTCGAGGACGTACTCGCTCAGCGCCACCGGCGAAGAGGGCGCTGCGGCATTCCACACGGTCTCGCCGCCGTTGAACGACACACCGAGCGCCGCGCTCTCCTCGAAGCCGTGGGTGGTGGCGATCTTCTCGAACGCGATCTGCGCGCCCGGGCCGCTGTCGTCCACGGTGACCGCGCCCGTCCAGACCTGCAGCTCGGGCACGTCGATCTGCGTCACCTGCATGAGGAAGCGCACGTTGGCGAAGGCGCCCTTCTCCGTCGCCGGCACGCGCAACTCGAAGCAGCGGGCGAGCTCACCGTTCTGCGTCTCGGCGCCGGTCAGCTCGTGGCTCCACGCGCCATCGGCGTCTGTCTGCAGATCCTTGTAGTGGTCGGCCGCAAAGCACGTGCTGTTCAGGCTCCGGTGGAGCTTCAGCGTCGTGTTCGCGAGCGGCGTCTTGTCTTCGGCGAGCGCCTTCCCTGCAACGACCACGGTGTCGGTCGGATTGAGGGTGCTCTCCACGCAGCCGAGAAAGAGCCCTGCGGTGACGGCGATGCCCGAAATCATCAGTCGCTTCATGGTGCGCTGCCTCCAGAGGAAGTTTCGCTGCGGGTTAGCAAAGGGTGAACCAGCACGTAAGGGCGTGAGATCACACGGACTCGCCGACAGTCTGACGTGTCCGTGCCGACGCCCGCGACATGTGCGTCACGGGCCGGGGCAAGGGTGTCATAGACCGGTTCCATGTCCAGACAGGTGGTGGCGGCGCTCGACGTGGGGACGAACACGGCGCAGCTCGTGGTCGCGCGCGTGCTGCCCGGAGAGGACGGTGGCGGCGGCTTCGACGTCCTGCTCGAGCGCGCCGAGATCACCCGGCTCGGGCAGGGCGTGGACGCGACGGGGCGGCTGACGGAGGCGGGGATGGCGCGCGCGGTCGAGGCGATCGCCACCTTCGTCGAAGACGCGCTCCGGCTCGGCGCAACGTTGAAGGACGTGGCCGCATGCGCGACCTCGGCGACGCGCGATGCGACGAACGGAGACGCATTCGTGCGCCGCGTCCGGGCGGCCTGCGGCGGCCTGGAGCTGGAGATCATCTCCGGCGAGGAGGAGGCGCGCCTCTCGTTCCTCGCCGTGCAGGGCGACTTCGGCGCAGCGTCCGCACGCGCGCCGCTGGTGGCGGTCGACGTGGGCGGCGGCTCGACCGAGGTGGTGGTGGGGCCATCGCGCGGCCCCGCCCGCTTCCGGCACAGCGCGCAGGTGGGCTCGGTGCGGCTCACCGAGCGCTGCTTCCCGGAGGAGGTGGCACAGACGACCCGCGGCGTCCTCCCGCCCGATGTTCTGGTGAACATGCGTCAACGTGCGCGCGCAGCGTTCAGCGAAGGCGGTGTCACGCCCGTGGATCCAGGTGCACAGGTGATAGCGCTCGCGGCCACGGCGACCACGCTGCTGGCCGTACACGAAGGTCTGGAGACCACGGCGGATCCCCGCGTCCACGGCGGCGAGCTCACCCGAGACGCCATACGCGCGACGGTCTCCCGGCTGGCGGAGCGGACGCTGCCCGAGCGCCGGCAGGTACGCGGCCTCGACCCGAAGCGCGCCGAGGTGATCTGCGCCGGCGGCATCGTGCTGGAGGCCGCGCTGGAGGCGCTGGGTGTCAGCGCATGCCGCGTGAGCGATCGCGGCCTGCGCTGGGGGCTTCTGCGCGACCGGTTCGGGCGCGGCGGCTCGCACCTCAGAAGGTGATCCGGACCGAGGGCGCCGACCGTTGGGCCGCCCCGTGGAAGACGGCCTCGAGGTTGTTTCCGTCGGGATCGAGGACGAAGGCCGCGAAGTACCCCGGGTGGTACTGCGGACGAAGGCCCGGCCCGCCGTTGTCGGTGCCGCCTGCCGCGAGGGCGGCCTGGTGAAAGCGCTCCACCATCTGCGGGTCGCGCGCCTGGAAGGCGAGGTGGTGCCTCCCCGTCGGCCTCCCCGCAGCAGCGGGGCTCTCCACCGACGACACGACGAGCTCGTCCGCCCAGAAGAACCCGGGACCTTCGCCTCCAATCGGGATCCCGAAGACCGCGAGCACCGCCTCGTAGAAGCGGCGGCTCCGCTCCAAATCGGAGACCACGAGCTGCAGGTGGTCGATGAGGCGCCCTCGGAACAGTTCGTTGGTTTCCATGCCCGGAAACGCTACCCGGCGCGGAAGCGGTGAGGACACGCCCTCTCCCCGCCGTCGAACCGCACTGTTCGAACCCCGGGGTTAACAGCTGTTAACACGCACCCGGTCACCTGAGCGCGCGCCGGATCGCCGAGCCCAGCGGGGCGAAGCGCCGGGCGAGGTCGCCCATGCCCCTGTGCCCGTTGGTGACGATGGCGATGGCGGCCCCATCTCGCGGATCCGCCCACGCGAGCACGCCGAACCCGCCCGCGTGGCCGAAGCACGGGGCCGTGTTCCACCACCCGTAGGCGTGCGGCCACAGCGCGCCGAGGTTGAAGCCCCGTCCCAGCCGCATCGGGACGCGGAACTGCCGCTCGATGCCGGAGGTGGCCAGCGAGGTGTACCGGGCGGTCAGTCCGTCCGGCTCCGCGCGGCGCTCCGCGAGCAGGTGGTCGTAGAACGCGGCCAGCTCGCGCGCGTTGGCGAGGAGCCCCGCCCCCGGCACCGTGGCCGTGACGGTCACGATGTCCTGGTTCACCTGCTCGAAGTCCCGCGCCACGTCCACGCCCGCCAGCACCGGCCCGGAGGCGGGCGCGAGCCAGTAGCTCTTCGCCATCGTGTGCTGCTGCGCCGGATCGAGGAAGCGCACGCCGCGAACGGGCTCGGGCAGCCGGCCCAGGAGGAACGTCTGCAGGTCCTCTCCGCTCACGCGCCGGACGACCTCGGCGAGGATCCACCCGAACGCATACGGCGAATACGCCAGCGTCCCGCGGCGGAAGGTCGGCTTCGCGCCCGCCATCGCCGAGACCACCCACGCAGGGTCCGACCAGCGCTCGGGGTGCGCGCTCAACCCGTGCAGCAGCACGCCGGAGCGGTGGGTGAGGACCTCCAGCACGGTCACCTCGCCCTTCCCCTCCGAGGCGAACTCGGGGAAGTAGCGCGCGACCGGCGCGTCCACGCGCAGCGCGCCCTCCCCTTCGAGCTGCGCGACCGCCCAGGCGACGAGCGGCTTGGACGCCGACATCACCTGGAAGCGGGTCTGCGGCGTGACCGCGACGGCCGGGACGCTCCCCTCCTCCCGCCGCGCGAGGCCCACCGAGACCTCGTGCACCACGCGCCCCTGCCGCATCACCACGAGCTGCCCGCCCGGAAACGCGCCCTGGGCCTGCTGCCGGCGAAAGAGTCGTTCGACGTGCTCCATGCGCACACAAGCTACCCGAACCGCTCCGGGCCACGCACAGGTGGGCCTCTTCCGCACCCGTCATCCCGCGCAACAAGAGCCCGTCCGCGGACGATGACTCTGCAGGCGCGTCCCTCGCGCGCAGGACCAGGGCACCGGAGACGCACATGGGCATCGGCGGCATCGGCAAGTTCGCGAATCGGATGGCGCAGAAGCGGCTCGAGGCGGCGCGTGAGCGGGCCCGGCAGTCGGCGCAGAACGCGGCCCGGAACACCGTCCGCAACGCCCCCGCGACACAGAAGGCCAGCACGACCCACGCGCCCAACCCGGCAAAGGCCGCCGGCAAGGTCGTCCAGTCAGGCTTCGAGACGCTGCGGCAGCGCGCGCCCATGTCGCTCGACGGGCGCGGTCCTTCGACGACGCAAGCCCCGGCGGTGGAGCTCCAGGCCTTCCGGGGCACCGGCACCTCCTCCCCCGACTCCCGCGGCTCCACCCAGCCGCCGCAGAACCTCACCGAGGCGCAGGCCCAGCGCGCGAGGCACCTGGAGAACGCGCTGGCGGCGGAGCAGGCGGTGCGATCGCTGGAGCAGCTCGCGCGCGAGCGGCCGAGCGCGCTTCTCCGGATGGAGCTGGCGGAGGCGCGCACGCAGGTCTCGAGCGCGTATCACCAGGCGGGGATCGCGGCCGCGTACGAGATCGACTTCCACAACCGCCCGCCGCTCACGCTCGAGGCGATGGAGGCGTTCGAACGACAAATACACGCGCTCTCCACCAACCCCTCCTTCGCGTCCGGCCTCACCACCGGCGAGACGCAGCTCGCCGGGCCCACCGACGCTGAGCGGGTGGAGCAGGCGGAGGCGGAGGTGCGGCGGGCGTACGAGACGGGCGGCTCGCTGGCGGCGGCGCAGGAGCTGGAGGCGCAGGCCGAGACGCTGGGCTCGCCGGAGCTGGTGGACGCGCTGATCGCCGAGACGCAGGACGTGGTGGAGCAGATCTCCGCCGAGCTGGGCGACCGCATCGAGAACAACCGCGACGACTCGGACGACTCGCCGACCACCAAGGGGACGATCGCCGCGCTGGCGCGGGTGGCGGACCTGGCCAGCGACGACGGCGTGGCCGCGCTGGTCGGGCCGCTGGCGCGGGCGCTGCCGGACTCGTCGCAGCTCAACCAGTTCGACGACGCCTTCAACGAGCTGGACAAGACCGGGCATGGGGTGCGGCTCGGGCTCGCGCTGGCGAACGAGCTGGAGCGGACGGGCAAGACCCGCGCGGCGAACGAGATCCGTGGCGAGGCGGTGGATGCCCTGAACAACGTCCGGGGCGAGTACGAGCAGGCGCGCACCGCCCGCGAGGAGGCGGACGCCCGGCTGAACCAGATGCTCGCGGAGCTCGAGGGCGTCCTCACGCCCGAGCAGCAGGCCCAGTTCATCGAGAACTTCCGCGCCGAGAACGCAGAGGTCTACGCCGCCGAGGTCGAGGCCGCTCAAAAGCTCTCCGACACGCTGACGCAGAACGCGGCGGCCATCGATCAGATGGTGGTGGACGACCCCGGGCGCGCCGGCGACGTCTTCAAGGCCTACGAGCAGCTCGCGCAGTCCCCCCTGCCGGCGGCGGCGGTGGAGTGGGCCGCGCGCACGATGCAGGACGGCTCGCCCACCCAGGCGATCTTCGCGGACCGCGCGGAGGACATCGCGACGAAGATCGTCGAGCCCGGGATGGCGGGAACGCTCGCGCAGTACCAGGCAGAGGCGGACGGCGACGCGGACTCGGCGCTCGACCGGTTCGAGACGCTGTTCGGGCAGTTCAAGACCGCGCGTGGGTTCGCCACCGCCCCGGGCCGGTTCATGGCCTCGCTCGATGCCGCCGAAGAGTTCATCGATGCGATGCGGGCGGCGCAGCAGGGCAACCCGGAGGCGCTCGAGGCGCTGCTGGCCGACCGCGGCAAGCTCGGTCAGCTCAACGGGATGGCCTCGAGCATCGCAGCCGCGAGCCTGGTCTTCGGGATCATGAACCTGCCCGGACAGCGGGGCATGGACCTCGTGCGCTCGGTGGGCGCGATCGGCAACGACGGGCTGAACCTCGTCACCCAGGCGATCGGCACCCTCGAGAAGACGGGGCGGCTCTCGTCGAGCTCGAAGCTGGTGAACGGCGCGTCGTTCCTCAAGCTCCGCGTGCTCCCCGGCCTCGGGGTGGCACTGAGCGCGCTCTCCACCATCGATGCGGTGGGCAACTACCTCGCCGATCCCAACAACCGCACCGGGCTGAAGGCGGTGACCAGCGCGGTGGCGCTGATCGGCGGCACGCTCGCCCTCTTCCCGCCCACCGCGCCGCTCGGCGTGGTGCTGGCGGTCGTGTCCACCGCGGTGGGCCTCATCGGCGATGCGATCTTCGGCGCCGAGGACCGCAGGAAGTTCAACGAGGAGCAGCAGCGCCTGCTCGAGCCCATCCTCACCGACGCCTACGGCGACACGCCCGAGGTCCGCGAGGCGGCGCGGCAGATCGCGTTCGGCGACCCGGACATGAACGCGCTGATGGAGAGCACCGGGATGACGCAGGCGCAGTTCGTGGAGCTGATGGGCTCGGTGCCCGACGCCAACGATCGCCACTTCCCGCAGCTCATCGAGGTCCTCCTCGCGGCGGGCGTGGAGCCCGGCGAGGAGCTGCTCCAAACGGTGCAGGCGCTCAACGAGGAGTTCGACGGCGACCTCGCCTGGCTCGCCTTCGACCTGGTGATGCGCGACTCCCACCTCACCGGCGCGAACGAAGAGTCCATCCAGGAGATCCACTCCGCGTGGGGCGAGGAGATCCTCGCCTACCTCGAGTAGCGCGCCCTCGCCTCCGCCTACGCCGCTGCGGTCGCCCTTCCCGCCTCCGCGTTCCACGACTCGGCCTTCCACCCATCGGTCTCGAGCAGCTTGCGCCGCTCGGCCGGGAGGTCCGACCACCGGACGCCCTGCTCGAGCTCCGGCAGCGCACGGAACACCCCGAGGTTGGTGCGCTCCCACGCCTGCCTCACCCGCTCGCTGTTGCTGAGCTGCGCCTCGAAGACGAGCCCGCCCTTCACCTTCAC
>CAZCWA010000232.1:0-7942 GCA_964502265.1 uncultured Myxococcaceae bacterium
CCCGGGAGGCCCTCTCCAGGGTTGGGTTGCTCGAATGGCCCGACCACCGGCCGGCCGAGCTCTCCGGCGGTCAGCGCCAGCGTGTGGCGATCGCCCGCTCGCTGGTCAACAATCCCGCGATCGTCTGGGCCGACGAGCCCACCGGCGCGCTCGACTCGAAGACCGGGCGCCGGGTGCTGGAGGCGCTGGAGCAGGTCAACCGCGAGCTGGGGACCACCACCGCGGTGATCACCCACAACGCGGCCATCGGCGAGATGGCGGACCGCATCGTCCGGCTGCACGACGGCCAGGTGATCGAGGTGCGGCGCAACGCGATGAGGCGCTCGCCCTCGGAGCTGGAGTGGTGATGCGCGCGCTGGATCGGAAGCTCCTGCGTGAGCTCGGGGGGATGCGCGGGCAGATGCTCTCCATCGCCGGTGTGGTCGCGTGCGGCGTGCTCACCGTGGTGGCGCTGCGCGGGACCTACGAGGCGCTGGCCTCGGCGCTGGAGCGCTACTACCGCACCCACCGCTTCGCCGATCTCTTCGTCACCCTCGAGCGCGCGCCCGAGCCCATCGCCGACCGTGTCCGCGCGCTGCCCGGCGTGGCCGAGGTGCAGACCCGTGTGCAGCGGCTGGTGACACTCGAGGTCGACGGGCTCGACGAGCCGGCCACGGGCCTTCTGCTCTCCATCCCGCCCAGTCCCTCCCCCACGCTCAACGCGGTGCACCTGGTGCGCGGGCGCTGGCCCTCGCCCGGTGCCGACGACGAAGTGCTGGTCAGCCAGAGCTTCTTCGACGCCAACGGGCTCTCGCTCGACGCGCGGGTGGGGGCGCTGATCGAGCAGCGCTGGCGGACGCTGCGCATCGTCGGGGTGGCGCTCTCGCCGGACTACATCGGCGAACTGCCCCCGGGCGGCGCGTTCCCCGACGATCGCCGCTTCGCCATCCTCCGCATGAACCGCGAGGTGCTCGGGCCCGCGGTGGGGATGGAGGGCGCGTTCAACGATCTCTCGGTGGCGCTGGGGCCGGGCGCGCGGGCGGAGGAGGTGAAGGCCGCGCTCGATCGGGTGATGGAGCCGTGGGGCGGGCGCGGTGCGCAGACGCGGGACGAGCAGCCGTCGCACCTCATGGTCCAGGGCGAGCTCAACCAGAACCGGCTCACCGGCACGCTCATCCCCGCCATCTTCCTCGGCGTGGCGGCCTTCCTCCTCAACATCGTCCTCTCGCGACTGGTGGGGACGCAGCGCGGCGAGATCGCGGTGCTCAAGGCCTTCGGCTACACGCACCGGCAGGTGGGCGGGCACTACCTCCGCTTCGCGCTGGTGGCCGCGTTCGGAGGATTGCTGGTCGGCGTCGCCGGCGGCGCGTGGGCGGGCAGTGCGCTCACCGAGGTCTACGGCCAGTTCTTCCGCTTCCCCGAGCTCGACTACCGGCTGCGTCCGGGCCTGGTGGCGGTGGCGGCCTTCGTGACGGGGGTGGCGGCGGCGCTCGGTGCGTTGGGGGCGGTGCGGCGCGCGTTCCGGCTCCCGCCCGCCGAGGCGATGCGGCCCGAGTTGCCGGAGCGGATGCGGCCCGGCGTCCTGGAGCGGCTGGGGCTGATGCGGCGGTTGAGCGCGCCGGTGAGGCTGGTGGTGCGAAACCTCGAGCGAAGGCCACTTCGCAGCGCCGCTTCCACCCTCGGCGTGGCGATGGGCGTGGTGCTCCTGCTGGTGGGGCTTGCGTTCTACGACTCGGTGGAGCGGATCAACCACCTGCAGTTCGAGCGCTCGCAGCGCGAGGATCTCTCCGTCACCTTCATCGGCCCGCGCGCGGATTCGGTGCGCCACGATCTCACCGCGCTGCAGGGCGTGACGCTGGCCGAGGTCTTCCGCACGGTGGCGGTCCGCGTATCGAGCGGCCCGCGCGAGCGGACGGTGGCGCTCACCGGCATTCCGCGCGAGGCGACCCTGCGGCGCATCGTCGATCAGCGCGGCACGGCGCACCCCATCCCGGCCGACGGGCTCCTCCTCTCGCAGGCGCTGGCCGAGCGGTTGGGGGTGAACCCCGGGGACACGGTGCGCATCGCGGCGCTGGAGGGGCGCAGGCCCGAGGGCGAGGTGAAGGTGTCGGCGACGGTGGACGAGCTGTTCGGGCTCGGCGCGTACATGGATCGCGCGCGGCTCGATGCGTGGATGGGCGATGGGCCCACCGCGAGCGGCGCGTGGCTGAGGGTGGAGCGCAGCGAGCGCGAGCGGCTGGGAAGGGAACTCGCGCGGCTGCCCGCGGTGGCCACCGTGTACTCGCCGCAGGCCTTGCGCCGCAGCTTCGAGCAGCAGATCGCCGAGAGCCTGCTGGTCTCCATCGGCGTGCTGGTGGTGCTGGCCACCGTGCTCACCCTGGGCATCGTCTACAACGGCGCGCGCATCGCGTTGGCGGAGCGGGGCAGGGAGCTCGCGAGCCTGCGCGTGCTCGGCTTCACCCGGCGCGAGGTCGCGGTGCTGCTGCTCGGCGAGCAGGGGACGCTGGCGCTGCTGGCGGTGCCGCTGGGCTGGGTGCTCGGGGTGGGCCTGCTGTGGCTGATCATGCCGGCCTTCGCCACCGAGCAGTTCCGCATCCCGCTCGCGCTCTCGCCGAGGACCTTCGCGCTGTCGGCGGGGGTGACGCTGGTGGCGGCGGTGGTGGCCGGGCTCGCGGTGCGGCGGCGGCTGACGCGGCTCGACCTCGTGGAGGTCCTCAAGACCCGGGAGTAGCGATGGCGGCGAGTGGGAAGTGGAGGCGGGCCGGATGGATCGCCGCGGGCGGGGTGGTGCTGCTGGGCGTGGTGAGCGCGCTGCGGCCGGATCGCGTGGAGGTGGAGCTGGGGACGGTGACGCGCGGTCCGCTCGAGGTGACCGTGCAGGCGCAGGGGCACACGCGGGTGAAGGACCGCTTCGTGGTGGCCGCGCCGTTCAGCGGGAGGCTGGAGCGGGTCACGCTGGAGGCGGGCGACGACGTGGCGGAGGGCGACGTGGTGGCGAGGCTGCGGCCGCTCGCGCTCGATCCGGTGGTGGAGGTCCAGGCGCGTTCGGCATTGGAGTCGTCGCAGGCGCGGCAGCGGGCGGCGCAGGCCCAGAGGGAATCGGCAGAGGCGGCGTTGGCGGAGGCGCGCAGGAACGTGGAGCGGACGCGCGCGCTGGCGGAGGCGGGATCGGTGAGCCGGCAGTCGCTCGACGAGGCGGAGCTGGCGGTGACGCGCGCAGAGCAGGCAGTGGCTTCGGCGGTGGCGCAGCGTCGCGCAGCGGAGGCGGAGGTCTCGGCGGCGCGCGCGCGGATCGACGAGGGCACCGGCGGCAGCGGTGACGCTCAGGAGGTGCCCACGCCATCTGGAGGGCGGGTGCTGCGGGTGTGGGAGGAGGGCCCGGGGCCGGTCGCAGCGGGCACGCCGCTGGTGGAGGTGGGGGACGTGCGGACGATGGAGGTGGTGCTGGACGTGCTCTCCACCGACGCGGTGCGCATCCCCCGCGAGGCGCCGGTGCGGGTGGTGGAGTGGGGCGGGCCGGGCGAGCTTCGCGCGCGGGTGCGGCGGGTGGAGCCCTCGGCGCGGACGAAGGTCTCGGCGCTCGGCGTGGAGGAGCAGCGCGTGTGGGTGGTGGCCGGGTTGGAGGAGATCCCGCCGCGGCTCGGGGACCGCTACCGCGTGGAGGGCCAGGTCATCGTCTGGTCGGGCGAGGACGTGCTGCGGGTTCCGACCTCCGCCTTGTTTCGTCGCGGCGGCGAGTGGGCGGTGCTGGTCGAGCAGGAGGGCGTGGCCCGCGAGCGCACCGTTCGAGTGGGTCACCAAAGCGCCGAGGCCGCGCAGGTCGTGGAGGGGCTGCAGGCGGGCGAGCGGGTGATCCTCCATCCGCCCGATGCGGTGGAGGAGGGGACCCGGGTGCGGGCGGCCACGGGGCGATGAAGGACGAAGGCGTTGCCCGTCAGGCACCGCCGCTGATACGCGCCGGCCATGCGCTACGTCTTCGGCTTCGGTCCGCTCCCGCTCGAGAAGGGCACTGCGTACGGGTGTCTCGTGGTGGGCCCGGAGGGGATGGACATCGCCAGCGGGGCCACGTTGCGCGGAGCGATGAAGGTCCTCTTCGAGAGGGGTTCGCTCGAAGGAGCCCGCTGCGAGCCGTCGCTGGCGAAGGAGGCCCGGCGGCTGGGACTGCAGGTCATCGAGATTCCGCCGGAGGTCAGGGCGCTCAAGGCGTCCTTCTCGGTGTCCTTCCTCCACGGCTTCTCGCCGCAGCAGACGCCGCCCCAGCTCATCGAGGCGCTGATCGACGCGGCCTCGCGCTACAGAGCCGCCGCGCCCTGGAAGCTCTTCGATGACCAGTCGCCCATCGAGCTCGACTTTCGCGGCGCTCAGTCACGGAAGCTGGAGGCGTGCGTCCTCGGCTCGTCCGACATGGAGTTCGGGCTCGCGCTGTACTTCGAGAAGGGCGCCGTGGACCGGGTCGCGGGGCTGATGGCGCAGGAGCGGCTGGAGGAGGCAATGGGTGTGGAGAGCCTGGCCCTCATCCTGGATGCGGAGCCCCGGTGGGTGGCCAGCGCGGTCGAGGGACACACCGGGACCGCCTTCGTGCCCACCGTGATGCGGCGGCTGCGCGGCGAGTTCCAGCCGCCGGATGCAGCGGAGCTGACGGCGCTCATCGGCGCGCTGGATGCGGTGACGAAGCTCGTCACCAGCGGAGAGCGCTCGGTCCGGGTCGAGAGCACGGCGGGGAGGCGGATCGAGGTGAAGGCCCGGGTCCGGGGCGGCATGAAGTCGCCGTGGCACGAGGTGGGCGAGCGGGTGATGCTCCAGGTGCTCCAGTTCGCCAACCAGCGCCTGCCACGGAAGGGGCTGAAGACCGCCTCCAGGGAGCTGTTCGGTTCGGCGGACCCGGACATGGGCCTGCTGGTGCCGTGGATCCTCTTCGAGCGCAACGTGGGCGGCGCGCCGTTCGGCAAGGTCTTCCTCGAAGAGCGCGGCGAGTCGTTCACTGCTCGCGACCGCGCATGGCTCGAGGCCCAGCTCCGGTCGAGGTTGAGCGTGCACGAGGTGCTGCGTGTCGAGCCGGGGGTGGGGATGGAGCTCGTCGACGGCTTCACCGGTGGCCGGGTCTTCGTGACCGAGCGCATCGCCTCCCGGACGCTGGTGGCGCGGGACAACATCCTCGGGCGCGTGCTGCAGATCGAGGCAGAGGCGTTGCTCGATGGTCTCTACCCGCGCGCGCTCAGCCCGGAGCAGGCGGATGAGGTGGTGGCCGCGTTCGGCAGTGTCCCTCCCACGGCGCCCGAACTCGTCGCGGGCTGGGACGAGGCCCTGAGGCGAGAGGATGCGAAGCGCCGCGCACCGATGATCGTCACCAACACCGATGGTGAGCCGCTGGTCTTCATCGAGGACAGCCTGACCCTCCGCAAGGGCGCCCGCGCGGAGGTGGTGACGCGGCTGGCGGGGATGGAGGGCGCGTACCTGGAGGGGGAGGGCGAGGAGGGCGCCGAGGTGACGTTCACCCGCCCCGGCAACGCGCTCCACCCGGACTGGGCGCGCACGGTGATCGGCTCGGCGAAGGTGGGCGAGACGAGGGTGATCCTCTCCAGCAACTCCGAGCCCCGCGCGGATCGACTCCGCGCACAGGTCGAGGAGCGGGTGGGCGGCCTGCTCACGTGGAAGAAGCGGAAGCGGAGTCCCCTGCCGCGGCGGCTCGGCGGGGAGACGGTGGCGCTGGACATGCAGCACCTGGTGGACGCCGTTCCCGAAGAGGCCCTGAGGCGCGCACAGCTGAGCTGGCTGGACACGCCGCTCCCTGCGCTGGAGGGACGGACGCCGCGTCTGGCCGCCATCGATCCGGAGTGGCGCCCGAAGGTCCACCGACTCCTCCGCCAGCTCGAGAACCACCACGCGCGGACGGGCCCGGAACAGCCGGCCGGGCTTTTCCGGCAGGAACTCGGACTCGATGAGAGAGGTGAGCCGCTCCGGCGGGTGAAGCGGCGGTAGCGCCGCGGACCCGGGACGCCGCTATGCGCGCGGGTGGGCTCCTTTGCCGAAGTAATCGGCCAGCCGCGCGTCCGCGTCGTCGCCGAAGAGGATGGTGCAGGCCTCGCGGAGTCCGCGCGCCTGCCTGAGCTCTTCGTGCGAGACCACGAGCGAGATCTTCGAGCGACGCCGCAGGAAGTCCTCCAGCTTCACCACCATCTCTCGGCGGGCGATGAAGGGGAGCTCGCAGCGCAGGTACTCGGTGCCCTCGATGAGGATCTCGGCCTCGCGCGGGTCGGTGCGGATCTCCTCCAACAGCCGCAGGGCCTCCGCGCCGTAGCGCCGCCACAGCCGCGTGGAGAGCTTCTCCGAGTACCCCGGCGCCGTCCGCGCATCGAGGTTCATCAGCCGGGCCTGGTGGAAGAACTCCCGCCGTGTCTGCTCGGGCGCCTCGCCGTACCAGCGCGCGTCGGGGAAGGGGACGGCGATGCCCAGGGAACGGACCGCGTCGAGCACCTCCTCGCCCACGTTGAGGCAGTCGGTGAGCTTGCCGCCGTAGATGGAGACGCGGCGGTCCTGCATGTCCGTCTCCACCACGTGCTTGCGGGAGAGCTGCATCCACTGCGTGCCGGCCTCGATGCCCGCGCCTTCGACGACCAGCGGGCGCACGCCGCAGCGCTCGGCGATCACGTCATCGAGCGTCAACGGCCGCTCCAGCCGCAGCCGCTTGTTGATGTTGTCGAGCACGAACTGGCGATCGTCGGCGGTCACGCACGCGTCGGTGGACTCGGGGGATTCGACCCGCGTGTCGGTGGTGCCGATGCAGGTGCGCGGCCCCATCGGGATGGCGAAGAAGAGCCGGCCGTCGTCGGCGAAGAAGGTGAGGACCCGGCGGTGCTCGGTCAGCCTCGGGACGATGAGGTGGATGCCCTTGGAGAAGACGTGCCGGTAGCGGCTTTGCCGGCCCCAGCCCTCGTTGAGCGCGTCCACCCATGGGCCGCAGGCGTTGATCACCGCCTTCGCCCGGATGCGCACCGTCCGCCCCGTCATCACGTCGCGCGCGTCCACCTGCCACAGGCCGTCCGCGTCCTTCGCCGCGCCGGTGGCCTCCACGTAGTTGGCCGCGATGCAGCCGTGGTCCAGCGCGCCGCGCACGAAGTTCCACACGAAGCGCGCGTCGTTGTCGTGCAGGTACGCGTCCGAGTACTCGAAGCCGCCGTCCACGCCCTCCAGCGCGACGATGGGCTCCTCCTTCGCGATCGTCTTGCGTGAGAGAAGGCGTGGCCCGCGGGTGAAGAACCCGCCGATGAGCCAGTAGAGCAGCGTCCCGAGCAGGAGCTTCCACAGCCCGTGGCGGAAGCCCTTGGGGTGCAGGGCGAAGAAGCGGATCTCCTTCACCGTCGACGGGTAGGTCCGGATGAGGTGGTTGCGCGAGACGCAGAGCTTCCGCACCAGCGGGAACTCGAGCGACTCCATGTACTTGATCCCGCCCCACGCGAGGTTCGACGACTCCTGGCTCGTCTCCGACGCGAAGTCCGCCCGGTCGATCAGCGCCACCCTCACCCCGCGCGCGGAGAGCGAGGCCGCGGACACCGCACCGTTGATGCCGGCCCCCACCACCAGCACGTCGTACAGGCCCTCCTCGAGCTGTCTCAGGTTCGCGTCGCGCAGCCGGCTCACGCGAGGGTGCTACCTCAAAGCGATCCCCGGTGCCCTCCCCTTCGTGCCTTGCGGGCTCAGGAACCGCCGGGCTTCATCGTCCCCGTCTTCACGAAGCGCTGGTGCCACGAGAGTGCCTCCGGCAGCAGGTGCGGCGTGTGCTGGCCATCGCTCTCGCGGCGGGCGCGGTCGAAGTAGTCCTGCAGCAGCGGCCGGTAGTCGGGGTGGGCGCAGCGCTCGATGATCCGGGGGGCCCGCTGCTTGGGGGAGAGGCCGCGGAGGTCGGCGATGCCCTGCTCGGTGACCAGCACCATCACGTCGTGCTCGGTGTGGTCCACGTGGCTGA
>CAZCWA010000233.1:0-543 GCA_964502265.1 uncultured Myxococcaceae bacterium
CCATCCCGTTCTCCTCCAGCCGCCGGGTGAGGAAGAGGAAGATGGCCCGCTGCTCGGAGGAGAGCGCCCGGTACGTCTGCTGCGCCGCCGCGCCTTCGCCGAAGAGTCCGCGCTGCCCCGGCGTCAGTCCCCGCCACCCCTTCAGAACCTCGGCCTCGTTCGAAGCGGCACGGGCGCTCGCAGAAGCGGTGGTGTTGGCGGGGATGGCGGTGGGGCGCGTCTGGGTCAGGGCCGGGGTCACGGGTGCTCCTCTCGAGTAGTGGGAGGATTCTCGACAGCAGGCGCCGAAGGTTTCGTCCGCCCGAAAAGAGCGAGTGATTCCGGCGGGTTGTCAGGCTCACCGTCCACCCGAAGACGGGTCGCGCCCCGCAACGCCGCCCTCTTTGCACGGCCGTGTTACAGCCCTCGCCATGCGCAACTACCCGATCCTCGCCTTCGCCCTCTTCGCCATCGCCTGCGGCAACAACGGCTCTTCCAATGATGCCGGTGTCGATTCTGGCACCCCTCCCGGTCAGGTCGACGCGGGGACGGACGCGGGCACCG
>CAZCWA010000233.1:643-7930 GCA_964502265.1 uncultured Myxococcaceae bacterium
ACGCGGGGATGGACGAGGACGCGGGGACGGACGCGGGGATGGACGAGGACGCGGGGACGGACGCGGGGATGGACGAGGACGCGGGCACCGACGCGGGGATGGAGGAGGACGCGGGGATGAGCAGCGGCACCCCGTGCGTCTTCAACTCGGAGTGCCCGGCCAACGAGCGCTGCGAGTGCGTGGACTTCGACTGCACCTGCCAGATCGGCGTGCGCGGGACGGGGCAGTCCGGCGTGGATCCGTGCGTCGAGGGCAACGACTGCGCGAGCTCGCTGTGCGTCGAGGGCAACGGCGGTGACTTCTGCTCGGGCGAGTGCACCACCAACGCCGACTGCGGCCCCAACCTGCCGATCTGCCTCAACGTCGCCTTCGTCGGACAAATCTGCGTCCGCGAACCGAACCCGTAGGTTCCCGCGCCGGGTTCGTCAGCGGTTGATGGCGAACCCGGCCGCGCTGTCGAGCTGCACGGTCAGCCCGCCCACGGCCGCCAGCAGCTCTTCGTAGTGCGCGGCCTCCGCGTCGAGCTGCGCCTGCACGCCCTCCTCGTCGAAGCCCTGGTGGCGCAGGCTGAGCGCGAGCCGCTCGAGGGTGGCCTCCCGCTCGGTGAGGATGGCCTGCCGGGCCCGCTCCGCGAGGCGCCCCAGTTCTCCCTCCGCGGCCCGCGCCGCGACCTCCAGCGCCGGCTCGACGAAGGCATCGAAGTCCTCGAACACGCGCTC
Organism: uncultured Myxococcaceae bacterium; assembly: GCA_964502265.1. Lineage (GTDB taxonomy): Bacteria > Myxococcota > Myxococcia > Myxococcales > Myxococcaceae > JAFAFL01. Next base: position 1,363 of record CAZCWA010000233.1, read on the forward strand.
GATCTCGTCTCCGCGCAGGGAGCGTCCGGTCGTCTCCAGCGCGTCGAGCAGTGGGGCTTCGACCTTCGGCCGCCCGTCCTCGTCCTGCGCCACCGCCACGTGCACCAGCCAGCGGTCGATGAAGCGCGAGAGCTGCCGGCTGGGCACGCGCGCGCCCACGCTGGTGTCCTCCGGCTCCGGCGGCACGAGGTGGAACAGCGCCTCCAGCCCGCGCGCCTTCAAGGGCCCCCGCCGCTCGATGAAGCGGAACGCGTTTCGGCCGTACGGGCCATCCCGCAGGAAGCCGAACAGCGCCTCCACCAGCGGGTGCCCGGTGGCGAAGTACTCGTTCTCCTCCTGGGTGACCGCGGTGTCCCGCCAGAAGGTCCCGAGCAGCGTCTTCTCCTGCGAGATGTCCATCCCCGGCAAGGCCTCCACCTTCAGCGCGTGGCCGAAGTGGAAGGCGGCCTGGAACGCGTCCACCTTCTCGTCGGTGTCGACGTCGATGCCCACGCGCCGGCCCAGCTCGGTCACCGCGTCCTCGAGACGCTCGTCGAGGTCCCGCGCGATCGCCCACAGCCCGTCTTCGAGCGTCCCGCTGTCGTCGTCCTCCGGCGGCTCGATGCCCATCCGCTCCTGCGCGCGCACCACCAGCCGCTCCACCGCCGGCCTGTCGAAGCTGCGCAGGTCGAGCAGCGGATCGTAGGCGCGACGCACCTGCTCACGGGCCGTCCGCACACGTTCGGTCAGCTCCTTCGCGTACGCCGCGCGCTCCTCCGGCGGGCTCAGCGCGAGGTCCGCGAGGCGCGGCTCCACCTCCTCCAGCACCGCGTCCAGGCCACCCACCGTCTCGCCGAACACGCCCACCGCATCCGCGAGCAAGGCCAGCACGTCCGACGACAGCGTCCCCTGCGGATCGAAGACGTGGATGTCCACCGGCTGCGTCTGGCCGATGCGATCGAGCCGGCCGATCCGCTGCTCCATCGTCGCGGGACTCCAGGGCAGGTCGTAGTTCACCAGGTGGTGCGCGAACTGGAAGTTGCGTCCCTCGCCGCCGACCTCGGTGCAGAGCAGGACCTTCGGCCCCTCCGGATCGCGGAACCGCGCCACCTGCCGGTCGCGCTCCACCAGCGGGAGATCGCCGTGGTACCCGAGCGCCTCCACGTTCTGCGTGCGAAGCCGCGCCTGCAGCCACTCCAGCGTCGCGCGGGACTCGGTGAAGACGAGCACCTTCGCGTCCGGCTCGCGCGACCAGATGCCGGCGAGGACGGAGGTGAAGGCCTGCAGCTTCGCGTCCGTCTGTGGCAGCACCCGCTCCGGCGAAGAGGCGAGGCCCGCCAGCGCCCGCGTTCCCTGGACCGCTTCGGTGAAGGCCGCGGGCGACGACTCGAGCCGGCGCAGCAGGTTGGCCAACGGCGCGCCCCGCAGTCCCGCGCCCTCGCGCAGAGGGTCGAGGACGCGTGCGCGCGCATCGCGCTCGGCTTCGGTGAGCGCGACCGGGTGCCGGTGCAGACGGCGCTGCGAGAAACCGCCCACCACCGCGCGCCGGTTCCGGATGAGGCGGTCGCTCAGGCTGTAGGTCTGCGCGAGGTGCGCGAGCAGCCCTTCGCGATCCGCCGCGTCCCGCAGGCGCGCGTCGTCCGGGAAGCGGGAGGCCAGCGCTGCGAGCGCGCCCTCCGCATCTCCGTCTTCCTCGTCCAGCAGCTTCCGCACCGCAGCGGACAGCTCCTCCTGCCGCGCGAGCCGCTCCCGGAAGCCCTCCAGCGTCGGCGCGGTGTCCTCGTCGATGAGGCGGAGCAGCCCGTGGTACTCGGCGGGATCGAGCTGCATCGGCGTGGCCGTGAGCAGCAACAGTCCCCACGCGTTCTTCGCCAGCGCGGACGCGGCCTCGAACGCGCGCTCGCCCTTGAGGTGGTGCGCCTCGTCGATGATCACCAGGTCCCAGTGCGCGTCTTCTGAGCCGGCCTGCTCGCGGTGTTCGCGCGTGCGGGAGAGGAGCTCCAGCGAGGTGACGATTCTCGGGAAGCGCGCCCACGGGGAGACGCCCGGCGCCTCCTTCAGCGACTGCGCGTAGCGGTCGCCGTCCATCAGCGTGAAGAGCTGGTTGAACTTGTGGAAGAGCTCCGCCAGCCACTGCACGGTGAGGTGACTCGGCGCCACCACCAGCACGCGGTTGGCCAGCCCGCCGAGCCGCAGCGCGGAGAAGATCATCCCCGCCTCGATCGTCTTCCCCAGCCCCACCTCGTCCGCGAGGATGAAGCGCGGGCGCCTCGAGGAGAGCACCCGCTGCACCACGCCCACCTGGTGCGGCTTCACCATCACCCGCGAGGCGAACAGCGCGCCCAACGCATCGTTGCGGCGCTCGTCGTCGAGCCTGAGCGCGGTGCGGCGCAGCTCGAACGCGTGCGCGTCCCCCACCCTGCCCTGCGCGAGCAGCGACACCATGTCCGGCTCCGGCGGCCGCGCGCGCAGCTCCGTCTCCGGCATCTCGTCTTCGGGCGTGCCTTCGGGTCCGGGCTTTCCATCGGTGTAGTGGAAGACGTAGCGGCGCAGTCCGCGTCCGCCCTCGACCTCCTCGGTGATCACCGCGTCGCGGCCCTTCACGGTCCGAACCTTGTCGCCGGGGACGAAGACGTGCGGCACCAGCGCACCGCCGCGGGTCGAGACGAGCACCGGTCCGCCCTCACGCCCGGGGAAGTCCACCTCCGCACGCAGGCCCTCGTCGTGGATCGCGATCAGATGACCGACGCCCCACTCGGGCTGAGGGAGGTAGCGGACCTTCATTCCGGGAACGAGCCGTTGCATGCGCGCGGCACTATCACGCCGGCGCGGGCGCGAAACCCGGCTGCAGCGTCATAACGACCCGCCGGCCGCCTCGGTCTGCTCGCCTTCCCTCCGGCCGCGCACCCACTGACCCACCGCCGAGAACGCGCGGCGCAGCGCCCAGCGGGCGGGGTTGGCGGCGGGCAGCGGGATGGTGGCCTCGTCCAGCTCGCGCGCGTGGCGGAGGTCCTCGTCGAAGTCCTCGGCGAGCTGCCGGTTGAGCACGCGGTCCCACACCACCACCGCGAGGTCCTCCAGCATCCCGAAGGAGCCGGACCCCATGTTGATGGAGCCCACCGACGTGACGTGGTCGTCGATCACCAGCGTCTTCGCGTGCAGCATCGCCGGCTGGTACTCGAACACGCGCACGCCCGAGCGCAGCATGGTGCGGTACCAGCCGCGGCCCATGTCGCGCACCAGCGGCACGTCGTGGATGTCCCCGGGCAGAAGCAGCTTCACGTCCACGCCCTGCTTCGAGCGGTCGCAGAGCAGCTCCATCACGCCCTCGTCCGGGGTGAAGTAGGCCACCGTCATCCACAGCCGCTCCTTCGATTGCGCGAGCAGCGTTCGCATCAGGGCGCGGGCCCGGGTGCCGCCCCGGTCGCGCGGGCTGGACGCCACCACCGCGCCCGTCACGCCCGCGCCGACTGGGGCGGGCCAGGGGAGGTCCGACAGGGGCGGCAGAGCGCCTCCCGCCTGCAGCCAGCTCTCGAGGAACGCCTGCTGCATCCACCTCACGCCGGGGCCCTCCAGCCTCAGCGCGGTGTCCCGCCACGACTCCTTCGTGCGCCCGTTGCCGAGGAACGCGTCCCAGATCGCGAAGCCGCCGGTCAGGCCCCAGCGCCCGTCCACCACCACCAGCTTGCGGTGGTCGCGCGCGAGCATCTTCGAGGGCTGCGTGCCGGGCAGCGGATGGAAGATCCGCACCTCGCAGCCCAGGGCCTCGAGCTTCGGCTTCACCTCGCCGATGAACCCGCCGTGGCTTCCGATGTGGTCGACGACGACACGGACTGCGACGCCCGCCGCGCGCTTCTCCTGCAGCGCCCGGAGGATCCGGTCGGATGCCTGTCCGGGCTTCCACTTGTAGAGGTCGATGTGGATGCTCCGCTCCGCGCGGCCGACGAGATCCTCGATCGCGTCGAAGACGTCGCCGTTGAGGATGCGGTCCGCCGCGTGGCCCGGTTCCAGGGACCGGCCGACCGATGCGGAGAGCTGCTTCGAGAGCGTCTGAGGGTCGTGCACGCCGGGCAAGGTGCGCATCCATCCATCCCCGCGCGGCCAGCGCCTGCCCGGGCGCCTGCATCCCGGCCGGGCAACGAAACCCAACGCGCGAGGTTGCCGTGTTCTCCTCCGCGCGGTACCTCGGGAGCGCTTGTCCTCCCTCACCCCCTCCGTCACTCCCTCGTCGAGCCTGCAGGGGCCACCCGGTCATCCGCCCCACCTGCTCGAGCTGCTCCGGCGGCACGGCTGGACCACGGTGTCATTCCAGGCGCTGGAGCCCGGCGTCTCGGTGCACGGCGATCTGCAGGCGGACGGTGCGGTGGCCTATGCAGACACCGGCGCCGCGTGGGTGGCGGCCGGCGGTCCCATCGCGCCGGTGGAGCGGCTGGACGCGCTCGCGCACGGGTTCGTCTCCGAGGCGAGCGCGCGTGGGCGGCGCGTGTGCTTCTGCGCCAGCGAGGCGCGCCTGAGTGTTCCCGGCCTGTCGCGCTTGCAGCTCGGGGAGCAGCCGGTGTGGTCCGCGCAGGGCTGGCCGGAGATCGTCAAGGGCTCGCGCAGCCTCCGGGAGCAGCTCCGGCGTGCGCGGGCGAAGGGCGTGATCGTGCGTCGCCTCGAAGCGGCCGAGGCCGAGCCCGGCCACCCGGTGCGCCGGGCGATCGACGCGCTCGTTCAGCAGTGGCTGCGCACCCGCCGCGGCCCGGGGCTGCGGTTCCTCCTCGACGTGCACCTCTTCGAGCACACCTCGGAGCGGATGCTCTTCGTCGCCGAGCACGAGGGCGTGGTGGTGGGCGTCCTCTCGGCCGTGCCGGTCTACGCGCGCGGCGGCTGGTTCTTCGAGGACGTGCTCCGGACGCCCGCTGCGCCCAACGGCACCGCCGAATCGCTCATCGATGCGGCCATGCGCGCGGCGGCGGCGTCCGGCAGCGATCACGTGACCATGGGGCTCGTCCCGCTCGCGGGCTCCGTCCCTGTGTGGCTGCGCGCGGCGCGGTCGCTGGGCCGGCCCTTCTATGACTTCGAAGGTCTCTACCGCTTCCGGCAGAAGCTGAAGCCGCAGACGTGGGAGCCGGTCTACCTCGCGTACCCGAAGAGGACGCTCGCGATCGTCGCGCTGTGGGACGTGCTCACCGCCGTGATGGGGATGTCGCCGTTCGCGTGGTCGAGGGCCGCCCTCCGCCAGCGCGCCTGAAGCGGCGTCAGCGCGCGAGGTTGACGTTCACGTACGCGCCCTCCTCCGTCACCTCGCGCACCACGTAAGGGGCGAGCCACGCGGGCACCTCCGGCACCACGTCCTCGGACGGCAGCTCCACCTCGGCGAGGAAGAGCTCGCGGTCGAGGAACTCGTCGAGCTCCCACGTCAGCCCGCTCGTGCGGTCCTTCACCACCCACCGCCGCTTGTGCACCCGTTTGCCGCGCGTGAGCGGCCACAGCTTCGAGAACAGCGCGCGGGAACAGGCCTCCTCCACCTCCACCCGCGACACACCGCGCCCGAGCTTCACCGTCCGCACGAAGCGCTCGCCCTCCGCGCTCTTCACGCGCCGCACGCGCTCCTGGAGCTGCTCGCCCGGGAGATAGCCCTGCCACAGCTCCTTCCGGCGGCCGCGGCGCGCGCGGGGCGGCAGCCCGGTCAAGAGGTACTTGCGCTCGATCTCCTTCGGGGGCCCGGCGGCCCGCGCCTCCCCGGCCCTCTCCGCCTCCTGCGCGAGCATCCGGAGTTCGGTCAGGATCTCGCGGAGGGCGCCAAGCCGCTCCATCATCCGCGCCGCTTCCTGCGAGGGGTCACGCACCGTGCGGGCCGGTTTTGCTGGAGGGTACTCCTGCAGGTGCGTTAAACGCCCCCGTCAATCGGTCTCGAATCAGCATTGGAGTTCTCAACGTATGGACGCTCTCGGTTGGGTTGCACCTGCGGCGGGGGCCCTGGCCCTGCTGGCCGCCTTCATCATCACCCAGTGGATCAAGAAGCAGGACGTCGGAACGCCGGAGATGGACGCCATCGGCAAGGCGATCCGCGAAGGCGCGATGGCGTTCCTCTCGCGTGAGTACAAGGTCCTCTCCATCTTCGTGGTCATCGTGGCCGTGCTGCTCGGCGTCGCCTACTGGGCGGACCCCGCGTCGCACCCGCTGGTCGCGCTGTCCTTCGTGGTCGGCGCCGTCTGCTCCGGGCTCGCGGGCCTGTTCGGCATGAAGGTCGCCACCATGGCCAACGTGCGGACGACCGCGGCGGCGCGGACCGGCCTCGCACAGGCGCTGGCGGTCTCCTTCCGCGGCGGCGCGGTGATGGGCCTGTCGGTGGTGGGCCTCGGCCTGCTCGGGCTCGGGCTGCTCTTCATGGTCTACCCGATGCTCGGCGTGATGAACGACGCGGCGGGCAACCTGGACGTGAACCGGCTGCTGACGGTGCTCTCCGGCTTCTCGCTCGGCGCCTCGTCCATCGCGCTCTTCGCCCGCGTGGGCGGCGGCATCTACACCAAGGCGGCGGACGTGGGCGCGGACCTGGTGGGCAAGGTCGAGGCCGGCATCCCCGAGGACGACCCGCGCAACCCGG
>CAZCWA010000234.1:0-7918 GCA_964502265.1 uncultured Myxococcaceae bacterium
CTTCCGCCGTCGGCGTCCTCTGGTTCGCCATCTTCGGCGGCGCGGCGATCGACCTGGCCCGGGCGGGGATCGACGTGGCCCAGGGTGGGGCCGAGGCACAGATGTTCAACATGCTGGATCACCTTCCCCTGGCGGGGATCACCTCCGTGCTGGTGATGCTCCTGGTGGCGATCTTCTTCGTCTCCGGGGCGGACGCGGCCTCGGTGGTGATGGGCACGCTTACCCAGAGGGGATCGGTCAGCCCGAGGCGCTGGAACGTCGGCTTCTGGGGGGCGGCCACCGGCGCGGTCGCCGCGATCATGCTGGTGATCGGCGGAGGACGGGACACGGCGCTCGCGGGGATCCAGGACCTGACGTTCATCGCCGCGCTGCCCTTCGCCGTCGTCCTCGTGCTCATGTGCGCGGCGCTGCTGAAGGACCTGCGACAGGACACGGTCATCCGCCGCGCGAAGAAGGCCACCGAGGTGCTCGAGGCGGCGGTCATGCAGGGCATCGAGGAGCACAAGGGCGAGTTTCACCTCACCATCTCGCCCTCCTCCCCCGACGAGCCGAGGAAGCCCGAGCCACCTGCGCCCTGATCCCGCGGGGAGCTACCTCTCCGCGACGGATGCGCGCGACCACGCCACCGCGAGCGCGCCGGCGAATCCCGCGTTGTTCACGAGCAGGTCGATGTTGGTGCGCAGCGTCTTTCCGCCGGTGCTCTCCACCAGTTCCTTCAGAAGGAATGGGGTGACGGCCTTGCCCTTCACGCCCTCCTCCGCGGCCTTCTGCAATGCGCGCGAGAGGTGCAGCTCCACCTGGGCCGAGGGCAGCGCCGAGGTGGGCGGCGGCGGGAGCGTGAACACCATCCCGCCCTGCCCCAGCGTCTCCATGCGAGCGCGCGCCAACGCTGCGGCGCCGGCGGCGTCCTCCACCCGGTGCTCCAAAGGGATGCCGGAGCCCACGCTGTAGAACGCGGGCAGCTCATCGGTCCCTACGCCCACCACCGGCACGCCCAGCGTCTCCAGCAGCTCCATCGTCTTCGGCAGGTCGAGCACGCTCTTGGCGCCCGCGCACACCACCGCGATGGGGAAGCGGGCCAGCGCGCCCAGATCCTGGGAGATGTCGAAGTGCTCGGAGGCGCCGCGGTGCACCCCGCCCAGGCCACCGGTGGCGAAGACCCGGATGCCCGCCGCGGCGGCGATCTCGCAGGTGGCGCTCACGGTGGTCCCGCCGCTGCGGCGCTGCGCCACCGCCACGCACAGGTCGCGGCTGCCCAGCTTGAGCAGGGGCTCGTTCTTCTCCGCGAGGCGGCGCAGCTCGTCGCTGCTGAGGCCGACCTTCACCTCGCCGTCGATCACCGCGGTGGCGGCGGGGATGGCGCCGGCGCGGCGGATCGCCTCCTCGCACGCGCGCGCGGCCTCGAGGTTGTGGGGATGGGGCAGCCCCTGGGCCACCACCGAGGTCTCCAGCGCCACCACCGGTCCGCCGGTCATCAGCGCCTGCGACACTTCCTTCGCGATCGAGAGCCGCACGACCGGCTTCTAGCTGCGCCGCTTCTCGACGACCAGCCCGTAGTCCTCGATCTTCTTGTCCAGCGTGGGCCGGCTGATCCCCAGCAGCGCCGCCGCCCGGATCTTCTTCCCCCGCGCCTCGCGCAAAGCCTCGCTGATCGCGTCGCGCTCGAGCCGCTGGATCATCGCCTGGAGCGACCGGGCCGCCTTCGCCGTGGCCACCCCACCCTCCTGGATCTCCGGCGGCAGCTTGAGCGCGTCGAGCTCGCTGCCCGCGTAGAGCGAAGAGAGCCGCTCGGCCAGAAGCCGCAGCTCGCGCACGTTTCCGGGCCAGCCGTAGTCGGTCAGAAGGCGCCGCGCGTCCGGGGTGGGCTCGGGCGGCTCCTTCCGCGAGGGCCTCGGGGCCTGCGCCGCGAAGTGGGCGAAGAGCGCGGCCACGTCCGCCCTGCGCTCGCGCAAGGGGACCAGCTCGATCACCGCGCCGGAGAGGACGTGGCAAAGGCCTGCGTCCAATTCGCCCTTCGACGCCAACTGCTCGAGCGGCACCGGCGCGGTGGCGATCACCCGCACGTCCACCGGCTCCTCACCGCCGCCCGCCTGCGGTGCGCTCTTGCGTCCGATGAAGCGCGAGAGCCTGTCCGCCGCCAGCCGCGTGAGACCCTCCACGTGACGCAGGACCAGCGTGCCCCCGTCCGCGCGCAACAGGGCCGAAGGCGCTGGCGGGACGCCCGGCGCGGAGGCGCGACCGAAGAGTGCCTCGTCCACCTCCGCCGCGGGCCTCTGGCAGTCCACCTCCACGAAGGGGCCCAGCGCGCGCGGAGAGCGGGTGTGGATGTACGAGGCCACCAGCGACTTGCCGGTGCCGGTCTCGCCGAACAGCACCACCGGCTCCATCCCTGCCGCCGCGCGCCGCGCGCCCTCCACCGCCTTGCGGAACGGACGCGAGCCGCCGACCAGCACCGCGTCGGGACGCTCGCCGGTGCAGGCGGTGTGCACCGCCGCGTAGGCCTCGCCCACCAGCCGGCCGAGCGCTGCGAGGAGCCGGTGATCCGGGGCGCCGAAGGGCTGTGCGCGCTCCACGTAGAGGATGCCGAAGGGGATGCCGCCCGAGCCTGCCAAAGGCGCCACCGCCGAGCCGCCCGCGTGTGCAGCCTCGCGCCGCTCCATCGCCGCGCGGACGAGCGAACGGGGAACCTCCACCGCTTCCGCGCCGACCACCGCCGCGGTCAACAGACCTTCCGGTCCACCGAGCAGCGCCGCCGCCCTGTCCGCCGAGAGCACGCGCAGGCACTCGGAGGCCGCGCGGCGCAGCACCATCGCCTCGCTGGTGGCGCCGAAGAGCGAGATCGAGAGGCTCCACATCGCGGCCTCGGGGCCCACCCGCGGGAGCACCTCCTCCACCAGCGCGCTCTGCAGTTCGCCGGTGTCGCGCTCGCTGAACGCCGCGTGCACGGGCGGCTCGAAGAGGATGGTGGTCTCGCCGACCTGCACCCGGTCGCCGGCGAGGAGGATCACCGCGTCCGCCTCCAGCTTCTCCCCGTTGACCAGGGTCCCGTTGCGCGAGCCCAGGTCCGCGATCCGCGTGTGCCCGTCCTCGGTGAAGATCCGCGCGTGGCGACGCGAGACCATGTGGTCCTCGAGCGGGATCTCACACGAGGGACTGCGGCCCAGCACCGCTTCACCGACGACGTCGTAACGGAGGCCGGCAGAGGGACCGCTGAGCAGGAGGAGCGCGGGCATGGCCCGGCGACTGTAACCGGGCCTTACACCGCCGCACCAGCCCACCCCCTACGGGTGGACCGGACGTGCGGTGCGGTCCCAGGCGGCCCGCTGCGAGTTCCGCAGGAAGCGCCAGAACCCGACCGCGAGCGCCATGTTCATGCTCACGAAGTAGTAGGCGACCTGCGCCATCCGGCGAATGGGACCGGGCGCCCACAGCCGGCCCTTGCCCATCAGCGCCAGCGCGTAGAAGCCGGCCTGCGCGAGCAGGAGCAGGAAGTAGATGGGGTGCCCCACCATCGCCAGCACCGCGTTCGCCATCAGCGCGAACACCATCAGCATGGGCGCGGTCCAGCGCAGGACCTTGTGCGACCAGAAGGCGAAGGCGCGGAAGCCGGCGGTGGGCGAGAGCAGCCCCGGCAGCATCCGCAGGCTCTGGAAGTTGCCCGCGGCGATCCGCGCGCGGCGGCCGAACTCCTTGCCATAGTCCTCGGTGGTCTCCTCCTGCGCCACCGCCTCGGGATCGTAGAGGACCTTGAAGCCGCGCTCGAGGATCCGCAGCGGGATGACGAAGTCGTCCACGATCGTCCCCGGCGGAAGCTGGGTGAAGAGGCTGCGGCGGATGGCGTAGAGCCCGCCGTTGGCGCCCATCACCGCGCCGCGCTTGCCCTCGTAGAACTTGATGAGGGACTCGTAGGTCCAGTACGCGCTCTCCTCGTAGTCCTTCTTCGTCGGGTTGAAGAGCCGCAGCTTGCCCACCACCACGCCCACCTCGGGATCGCGGAAGTGGCGCACGAGCTTCTTCACCGCCGCCGCGTCGATCATCGTGTTCGCGTCGGAGAGGATGATGATCTCGCCCTTCGCCTCGGGGATGCAGCGGTTGAGCACGGTGGTCTTGCCCGCGCGATCCGCCGCCGACAGCCTCACCCGTCCATCCGCCGCCGCGGCCGCCGCCACGATGCCGTTGGTCCGGTCCGTGGATCCGTCCGAGCCGATCAGCAGCTCGAAGCGATCCGCCGGGTAGTCGAGCGCGAGGCTGTTCTTCACCTTCTCGGCGATGCAGTCCTCCTCGTTGTACGCCGCCACCACCAGCGACACCGGCGGCGCCACGTCCACCGCGCGCGGCTTGCGGCGCTCGTCACCGCTCTGGATGTACCGGAGGTTGCCCACCGCCTGGTGCGCCGCGTCGAACAGCACCAGCAACAGTGGGTAGAAAAAGTACGTGTGTAGGAGCAGCAGGGCACACGCCCAGAAGATCCATTCCGCCATCATCCGCCTTCACCTTCCCGCTGGAGTCGTGTCCGGGGATTGAGCAAGGCGCATGCCCTCGCGGCCCAGAGGGAGCGCGGGGCGTCGGTGCGACGGGACCCTGTAGAAAGTCTCGGCCCTTCCGCCCCGCGTTCAGCGATCGGCGGCGATTTGCCCGCGGAGGGTGCGCGCCTGCTCCAACAGGAGCCGCGCCGTCTCGTGTTCCCCGTTCAACGTGCGGGCGCTCTCCAGCGCGGTGATCGCCGCGTCGGCGTCCCGCTCCTTCAACGCCAGCCGGCCGCTCATCACGTACAGCCGCGTCCACGAGGGATCCTCGCCGCGGGCAGACTCGAGGGCCTGCCGCGCCTTCTGCCACGACTGGGGGGCGACCTGCGCGTTGAGCGTGTACTCGGCGTACGCGACCTCCGCCCAGCCCTCGCCGCCACCGAGCGCCTTGTACGCCTCGCTCATCCGCAGCCCCGCGTCCGTTCCCCGCACGCCGCCGTACACCGCCTGCGCGCGCGCCCACTGAAGGGGATCCGCCCGTTCGATGCCCGAGGTCCCGAGCGCCTTCCACACCCGCTCCACCTCCTCCGCCCAGCGCACCCGCTCCGCCTCGAGCGCCTCACGCTGCGACTCGGCGAGCGCCTGCCGGATGCCGACGTCTTCGTGGAGGAAGAGCACCGCCACCAGGTGGGTGACGCGCGCCTCGTGGAAGCCGGGCCACCGCGAGGAGATCGCCTCGAGCTGCTGCGCCGCCTGCGCAAGCGACGCGGCGTCGTCCCGCCGCACCGCGCGCAACGCGGCTTCGTGGGCGGCGATGGCTTCCGCGGCCGGCGGCTGGGGACTCGAGGCGTACTCCCTATAGAGGTAGAGGCCCGCTGCCGCCGTGAGGCCCAGGAGCACGAGGAGGAGCAGCCACGCCCACGTCCCGGACCGGGTGCGACGTCTGGAGGGACGAAGGACCGCAGGCGGGAGTCTGGGCACCGCGGCAGGTGCGAGCGCGCGGGTGAAGGCCGGCTCCGCGGCAACGGGCAGCGGCCCCGGGGCGATGAACGGCGGTTCCGGCTCCGGGCTCGTCGCGGGCGGGGGCTGGGACGGGCTGGAGGCGCCGTCGTCCTGCACCTCCGCGTCGAGGGTCTTCGCATCCGGCGGGAGCGTGAGGTCGAGCAGGGTCTGCGCGGTGATCGCGGGAGACGTCGGGATCGCGCCGGGCCGCGAGCCGAAGAGCTGGGTGGTGCGCAGCGGATCGCGCGCCGGTGGCTCGGTGGGAGGCAGCGCCGCAGGTTGGGTCCGCTCGCGTTGCCCGGAGCCTCGCACCGGCGCTGGCGCCGTCGGAACGGGTGGCAGCCGGTCCGCGCCCTGTTCTGCGGAAAGCGGCGACGCCCCTCTCGAGGCCCCGTGGCGGGAGGACGCGGAGTGTCCCGACACCACCCTCGGTCCGGCGCGCTGCACACCGCCGGCCGGCTGGGCCCCGATGCCGAAGATCTGCGTGTTGCGGAGGGACTCGCGCTCCTCGAACGCCTCCGAGGAGGCGCCCGTGGCCGGCGACGGCGCGGAGGGCGTTTGCGTGCCGAACACCATCGTGGACCGCAGGTTGGTCGGGGACGAAGGCGCGCCGGCCTGCGCGGATTTCTTTCCGTAGATCTGCGTGCGCTCGCGTTGCGGCGGCGGCTGCTGCTCGGGGTGGTCGGGGGCGTCGTCCTCGCCGGTGTCCCGCTCGTGGTCCCCGTCCGCGTCGTTCGCCTTCAGCGGAGAGCGCCCGAAGATGCGGGTCGAGCTGGCGGGCGCGCTCGGGAGGCCGGCGGTGAAGACGTGCGCGCAGTGGGTGCACTGGACCGGCGCCCCGCCGCGCGGCAACAGGCGATCGTCGACCTCGTACAGGCTGCCGCACCGGGGACAGGAGATCTGCACGCGCGGGTTCGTATCACGGATGCCCATCGGCACTCAGTGGGGGCGAGCGTTTACAGTGTCATTGTCCGCGCCCTTCGACCGGAGCTCGGCCGCCTCGCGCAGGTTGTCCATCCGCCGCGCGCCGAAGCCGGGCAGCGCGTCCACCTCGTCCCAGCTCTGGAACCCGCCCACCTTCTCGCGCGCCTCCACGAGCTGCGCCGCCCGCCGCTTGCCGATCCCGGAGATGCCGGCGAGGTCCTCGGCGCTGGCCGAGTTCAGGTCCAGCTTCCGTCCCAGCGTCCTCGCCTGACCCGCGGGCACCGGCTGCATCCGCAAGGACGGCGGATCCTCCGGCCTCACGCAGCGGGCGATCCGCTGCCCATCCTCCCCGTCCCAGACCACCTCCGACGGCGGGCAGTCCAGCGCCGGATCGGAGCTCGGCCAACGCAGCACGCTGAACGCGCCGATGCCGACGACGCAGATCAGCGCGAGTCCGAGCCAGCCGGTGCGGTTCATCTTCGTGCGCGCCTAGGCCTTCGTCTCCGAGGCCTCGCCGGTCACGCGCGGCTGGTCCAGCCCGAAGGCGGTGTGCAGCGCGCGCACGGCGAGCTCGGCGTACTTCGCCTGGATCACGCAGGAGACCTTGATCTCGGAGGTGGAGATCATCATCAGATTGATGCCCTCCCCGGCCAGCACGCGGAACATCTTCGCCGCCACGCCGGAGTGGTTGCGCATGCCCACGCCCACGATCGACACCTTGGCGATGTCGTCGTCGGTCTCGAGGCCCTCGGCGCCGATCTCGTCGATCACCCTGCGCACCACCTCCTTCGCCCGGGCGAAGTCCGTGCGCGTCACGGTGAAGGTGAGGTTGGCTTTCCCATCGGTGGCGATGTTCTGCACGATGAGGTCGACGCTGATGTTCTCCTCGTCCAGCGGCCCGAAGATCTTCGCCGCCACGCCCGGCGCATCGGGCATGCCCCGGATCGCCAGCTTCGCCTCGTTCTTGTCCCAGGCGATCCCGCTCACCACCACGTGCTCCATCGACGCGTCCTCCTCGCAGACCAGGGTCCCCGGGTCGTCGCTGAAGGACGACTTCACCCACAGCGGGACCTGGTACTTCATCGCGAACTCCACCGAGCGGATCTGCAGCACCTTCGCGCCCAAAGACGCCAGCTCCAGCATCTCCTCGTAGGAGATCTTCTCCAGCTTCCTCGCCGCAGGGCACACGTTCGGGTCGGTCGTGTAGACGCCGTTCACGTCCGTGTAGATCTCGCAGGCGTCCGCCTTCAGCGCCGCAGCGATCGCCACCGCCGTCGTGTCCGAGCCGCCGCGTCCGAGCGTGGTGACGTTGCCCTCCTCGTCCACGCCCTGGAAGCCGGCGATGACCGCGATCTTCCCCTCCTCCAGCGCGCCGAAGATCCGGTCCGCGTCGATGCTCTTGATCCGCGCCTTGCTGTGCGCGCTGTCCGTCAGGATGCGGCACTGGTGCGCGAGGAACGAACGCGCCTTCCCACCCTCCGCGCCGATCGCCAGCGCCAGAAGGCCGATGCTCACCTGCTCACCGG
>CAZCWA010000235.1:0-3689 GCA_964502265.1 uncultured Myxococcaceae bacterium
GTGCTGCTGGCCAACGAGGGCGTGTGGCCGCTCTTCGCCTACCGCCTCGGGCGCTGGCTGATGACGAGGCCATTCTCACGCGGCCCCCGCCGTTGGGCGTACGCGCTGCTGTGGGCGGTGCAGTTCTGCCTGCAGACGGGGTCGCGCTGGCTCTTCGACATCCGGCTCGACCTGCGCGCGGACATCGGCCCGGGCTTCTACGTGGGTCACTTCAAGTCCATCCACGTGGGGCCGCAGGTCCGCATCGGACGCGACTGCAACATCGGGCAGATGTGCTTCGTGGCAGCCACGGACGGTCCGGGCGGAGGGGCGCCGGTGATCGGTGACCGCGTCTACCTGGGCGTGGGCGCGAAGGTGCTGGGGCCACTTCGCATCGGCAGCGACGTGGCGCTCGGCGCGAACACGGTGCCGTTCGAGGACGTGCCGGACCGGGCGGTGGCGGTGGGCAACCCCGCGCGGGTGGTGAGCCTCAACGGGAGCGAGGACTTCATCTCCATCAAGAAGCGCGACTGCGCGCCGGGTGCGGCACGACCGGCGGTCAGGACGGCGTCAGCTTCAGACGCGAGGCCATGACCTTGTCGCGGCTGACCTTCCAGATCACGCCGTCCAGGTAGTAGTGCGAGAAGGTGAAGGAGAGCCACACCACGCTGCCCCAGGTGTAGACGCTCCAGCCGCCGCCCGCGGTGAGCAGTGCGCCCGCGTGGATGATGACGAAGCCGCTCCCCGCCAGCGCGAGCAGCAGCGCCACATAGAGGAAGAGGCGCAGCTTCCCCGGCTGTGAGAGCCAGGAGATGGTCTTCGCGTCCGGGTGCACGCCGGCCTTCCACGCGGTGCGGTGGTAGAAACGCATGATCCCCAGGTACTGCAGCCCGTGCCAGCAGGCGGCGGCCGCGAAGCCGGTGGTGTCGTCGGTGGTGATGAGCAGGAACGGCACCAGGAAGCCCACCCCGCACGACGCGAGGAACATCCCCCGCAGCCACACGTGATGGGCCTGCGCGTTCTTCCGATCCGAAATCCGCAGCAGCACCCACGCCACCGCCAGCGCCACCGAGATGCCCAGCAGCACGTTGACCACCGGGAGGGGAATGGGCGGGTAGTAGAGCTCGGTGCCGAAGAGGCGACGGGGCCCCGTCTGCAGCCGGTGGAGCAGGCACCACGCGGCGAAGGTGAAGAGCATCGGCTTCTCCAGCCGCAGCGCGGGCGAGGTGTACGGCTCGCCGGAGCGGTTCTGGTAGATGCGCAAGAGCCCCCAGCACTGCGCCACGAAGTGCCACACCGCCCAGTAGAGCAGCGCGGTGTGGAGCATCCGGTTGCCGTCGAGCTTCACCTGCCCGCCGAACATTCCCGAAAGCACTGAGGGCACCTCCACCGTGGTCCGCCCGAGCATCACCAGCGACACCACCACGCCGGCGATGAGCAGCGGGACGAGGGTGATCTTCAGCGGGCGCGTCCGCCACTCGCGGCGGTCCATGTAGACGCGCGTCCAGGTGGAGACGAGGTGCGGTCCGTTGGAGACCACCGCCACCGCTGCGAGGATGAAGTACGGCTTCACCCCGAGCTTTGCGGCGGCAAACCAGGCGACGAGCACGGCGGCGGCGCTGCCGAAGAAGAAGAGCCCGTCGAACAGCGGCGAAACGATGAACGCGCTGCGCAGTGGGCGTTCGGCGGCGACGGGAGCGGGGCTCTGGAGCGGGAGGGAGAGCGTGGTCACGGCGTGGCCGTCCATATCAAAGAAGGCGTGGAATTCGCGCCCCGTCCCCCCGGCGCGGCGGGGTAGAAGGCGGAGCATGTACGCCGCCTCGCTCGCGCTCGCCCTCGTCACCGCCACGGTGGCGCAGGCCGCACCCACGCAGACGCCCACCCTCCGCCTCGCCGCCCCCGGCCTGTCGACGAGCGACCTCGACGAGAAGAAGGCGCAGTTCCTCAACGGCTACTTCGCCGAGCAGGTGTCACGCCGCTCCGAGCAGCGCATCACCGTGCTCACCGAATCGGACGTGCGCGAGCTGGTCGGCCTCGAGCGGCAGAAGGCGCTCCTCAACTGCTCGGACGACGCGTCCGGATGCGTGGCCGACGTGGCGGGCGCGCTGAAGGTGGACGGGCTCATCCTCGGCAACGTGGCGCGCTTCGGCTCGCAGTTCGCGATCGTGGTGCGGGTCGTGTCCTCGCCGGACGGCGCGGTGGTGTGGAGCTCGTCGGAGCGCGGGCTTTCGGAGGAGGGCCTCGTCGAGTGGCTCGGCAACGCGTCCGGCGCGCTGGTCTCCGAGGTGAACCGGACCGCGGCGGAGGTGGCGTCGGAGACCGGCGACACGCACGAGGCCCCGGCCGAGGTCACGGTGACCACCTCCACGGGCAGCGAGGAGACGGTGCCCACCGGCCGGCTCACCCGCCGGCGCGCAGGCGACAGACCGGTGGAGGCGCGGATGGGCAGCTCGAAGCGCGACGACAACAGCCTCTGGCTGAACCTCGCCAGCGTCGAGTACGCGCGGCGCCTTCGCGGCAGCACCTCGTGGGTGGGCGCGCGGCTCAGCCTGTACCAGCTCGGCTTCAACTTCTCGGTGAACCAGGTGAGCGGCGGATGGCTGACCGCGCGGCTGCACCCGCTCCCGCCGGGCGGATCCTGGAACTACTCGCTGGTGGGCGGCGCCGGGCTCGCGCTCATCCGCGACTGGGGCGACACCCGCGGCTACATCAGCAGCGACTTCTTCGTGGGCGTCGAGGGCGGCTGGCGGTTCCTGCGCGTCTCCGGCGAGGTGCACTACGGCGCCGGCGAGATCTACGTGGTGCCCGCGCTCTCCCTGGCGCTGAGCTTCTAGCGATGACGCGCAAGGTGGACGCGGTGCTGCTGGACCTGGGGAACGTGCTCGCGTTCCACGACAACGCGCTTCTGTGCCGCAGGCTGGCGGACCACGTGGGCACGGTGCCGGACGCGCTGGTGGAGGCCTTCGCCTCGGTGGAGGGCGGGCTGGCGGAGCTCATCAACCGCGGCGCGCTGGACCCGGAGGGGATCCGCCGAGAGGTGAGCCACACCCTGAACGGCGACATCCCGATGGCGGAGTTCGAGCAGCTCTTCTCCTCGCACTTCACCGTTCACGAGGAAGTGCTCCCGAGGGTGGAGCGCCTGTGCGCGCAGGTGCCGGTGGTGCTGCTCTCCAACACCAACGCGCTGCACTGGGCGTGGCTTCGTCCGAGGCTCCCGGTGCTGGAGAGATTCCGCGCCCATTGCCTCTCGCACGAGCAGGGACTGGTGAAGCCGGAGCGCGCCATCTATCTCAAGGCCGCGGAAATGGCGGGCGTCCCCCCGGAGCGCTGCGCCTTCTTCGACGACATCCCCGCCTACGTCCAGGCCGCCGAAGCGGTGGGCATCCGCGGGTTCGTGTTCACCACAGCCGACTCCTTCGAGGCACAGCTCCGCGAGCTGGGGCTGTAGGCGCGTCCGCGAGCGCCGCTCACGCGCCTGCGTTGCTCGCCGCCTCGACGTTGAGCGCGAGGTTCATCATCGCGCCCGCGTGGGCTCCTGCCGCAGCCGAGAACACCGCGCCCTGCTGGGAGGTGGTGAGATCGCCGGCCGCATACACGCCCGGCACCGACGTTTCGGCCAGGGGCGTCACGGTGACGAACCCGTCTTCCCCCAGCGTCACGCCCGCGCGCACCAGCGCGTCGACCATCTCGGCCGGCACCTCCAGGCCCTC
>CAZCWA010000235.1:3789-7895 GCA_964502265.1 uncultured Myxococcaceae bacterium
GGCTCGTCGACGAGGCCGCAAGCGAGCAGCACCTTCCGGACGTGGAGCGGCGGCGCATCCTCGGCTTCGCGAAGCCCATCGCGAGCACCCACAACGCTGTGGAAAGCGGCCACAGGTCTCGAGCTCCTCTTCGTGCCGAGCGTCCGTGCCACGGACACGCTCGCCGAGGACGGTTGATCCCGCCGTCGCGGTGAAGGGAATCCTCTTCCCTTAATCCCGGGCGGGGTCCGTGTTAGCCGCTTCGGCATGGACCTCTTCTCCTCGCTTCCGCTCTCGGCGCCGCTCCAGCAGGTCGTCGCCGAGCTCGGCTTCACGCAGCTCACGCCCATCCAGGCGCAGAGCATCCCGGTCCTGCTGCAGGGGAAGGACCTCATCGGGCAGTCCCAGACCGGCAGTGGCAAGACCGCAGCCTTTGCGTTGCCCATCCTGCAGAAGCTCGATCCCGCGCGGCGTTCACTTCAGGCGCTGGTGATTTGCCCGACGAGGGAGCTCGGCGCGCAGGTGGCGGTGGAGATCCGCAAGCTCGCGAGGCGCGTGCAGGGCGTGCACGTCCTGGAGCTCGCGGGTGGTCAGCCGGTCCGGCCGCAGTTGCTCGCGCTGGAGAAGGGCGCGCACATCGCGGTGGGTACGCCGGGGCGTCTGCTCGATCTGATCGGCCGCGGTGAGCTCGACACGCGGGCGCTGCGGACGGTGGTGCTCGACGAGGCCGACCGCATGCTCGACATGGGCTTCGTCGAGGACATGCAGCAGATCCTCGCAGCGACACCGGAGGACCGGCAGACGGTCCTCTTCTCCGCCACCTTCCCGCCGGACATCGAGCGCCTCAGCCGCGACTTCCAGCGCAAGCCGGTGCGCGTGACCATCGCCGCCGAGCCCGAGAGCGCGCCGGACATCCAGCAGCGCGTGTACACGTGCACTCCCGAAGAGAAGCCTGAGGTGCTCCTCAAGCTGCTGCGTGAGCACTGCCCCGAGTCCGCGATCGTCTTCTGCAACTTCAAGGCGGCGGTGGCGGAGCTCGCGCAGTTCCTCCGCAACGCGGGCGTGAGCGCCGCCGGGCTCCAGGGCGATCTGGAGCAGCGCGACCGCGACCGGGTGATGGCCACGTTCCGCAACCGGAGCACGCGCATCCTCATCGCCACCGACGTCGCCGCGCGCGGGATCGACGTGGAGGCGCTGGAGTTCGTCTTCAACTACGAGCTGCCGCAGCAGCCGGAGATCTACGTCCACCGCATCGGTCGCACCGGACGCGCGGGAAGAGAGGGACTGGCGATCTCACTGGCGACTGCGAACGAGACACGGAAGCTCGAGGCCATCGAGGAGTTCACCGGCACGAAGCTGGAGCGCGCGACGCTCTCGCCGTCGCCGGTCGGCAAGTCCGGGCAGTCGTTGGAGGCGCCCATGGCGACGCTGTTCATCGACGCGGGGCGCAAGGACAAGATGCGAGCGGGCGACATCCTCGGCGCGCTGACGGGCGAGGCGGGCGGGCTGCGCGCGGAGGACGTGGGCAAGATCGAGCTGCACGATCACTTCGCGTACGTGGCAGTCGCTCGCAGCGTGGCGAAGGTCGCGCTCCAGGCCTTGCGCGAAGGGAAGATCAAGGGCCGCAAGCACCGCGTGGAGGCGGTGCGGGTGTAGTGGGCGGGCCGCGACGTCACTCCTTCGCCACGGGCATGTCGAGGCGCACCCGCTGGACCAGATCCCGCACCGCCGGCAGGTGCTTCTCGAAGTGGAGCGGCTCGTTCACGTAGACCACCCGGATCATCGCGCCCCTGGAGCCGGGCGCCTGAAGGTAGGAGATGAGCCACTCCTCCTCCACCGTCCTCGCGCCAAGCCGGGAGCGCTCGATCCGGACCTCGAGTGCGGACGCGCCGCCGGCCTCGAGGCGCCGCTCGTCGACCTTCACCACGTCGTAGTGCGTCTGCACCTTCGCCCGCGCGAGCGGTAGACCGATGAGGTCGGTGACCGTCCGCGACTCCTCCACCTTCTTCAGCTGCGCGAGGAGCAGGTTCACCGACTGCTGCAGGCTCTCTCCGCGCTTCTCGCCGTCGAGCTGCTCCAGCCACAGAAAGGCGGCGTCGTCCTCGGTCCCGAAGCGCAGGTCGGTGAGGTCGTTCGGATCCTTCTTGCGGAACGAGTCGGTGTAGTTGGTCAGCCTCCATCCGGACGGCATCAGCGTGCCGGATTCGAGGGGCAGGATGCGATAGGCCGCGCGCTCCACCCGCCAGCCCTCCTCCGCACCCACGAGACGTGGTGAGCAGGCTGCGGCGAAGGCGGCGAGCACGGCGAAAACGGTGCGGGCTTGCATCAATGAAATTCGAAGCATCGCGGGACAATACCCGAGCGTCCGGCGCGGAAGATCGGCGAAGCCCGGCATCGTCTTCCGTGTCCTCGAGGATGGCGCCGGGACGGTCATTGCCCTCGTGCTGAGCTCGGTCGTGTTCGGGCTGGCGCACGCGCAGAACCCGGCGGCGACGTGGTTCTCCAGCCTGCGAATGAACCGCTCTGCCGCAGCGGCTTGTTTCTGGTCGTCCCGGGCGAGCAGCCGCCTACTCGATGACCGAGCCGGGTGTGAGCCCCAACCGACGCCTGACCTCGGCCGCTACGGAGATCTGCACCTGCGCCGTCAGCCTGGAGCGCGCGATCGCCATGTCCAAGAGATTGCCCTGGTGATGAGGGCGACCAACGCGGCCTCACGCCTCCTGGGGCGTCGGAGTTCCTCGCATCCTCCGTCCCTCCGCGTCGGTGGGCGGCCCCGGCCTTCTCCTCCTGAAGCGGTTCATCAGCATCTTCTCGAGCCCGATGATGGGGACGATGGTGGCGCCGGCGCCGAGGCAGAGCAGGAGCTCCAGCGGCGAGAGGGGCAGGGTGCCGAAGAGGCGCTGCATGGGCGGGAAGTAGATGAACGCGCCCTGCAGCAGCACCAGCGCGCCCACCCCGAGGAACACGGTCCGGTTGGTGAAGAGCCCCAGCGTCCACACGCTCGTCCGCAGGGTGCGGCACATGATCATGTAGAAGATCTGGAACGCGACCACGGTGGTGACCGCCATCGTCTGCGCCTCGGCCACGCGCGCGCCCATGTCCTCCCCGCTGCCCACTGCGTACCGCCAGAGGAAGAGCCCGAGCCCGCCCAGCGTCATCAGCACCGCCGCGCCCACGGTGCGCCCGATGAGAAAGGGCGTGAACACGGACTGCGAAGGAGGCCTCGGGGGCCTGCGCATGATGTCGTGTTCGGCGACCTCGAACGCCAGCGGCAGGGACAGCGCGACCGAGGCCACGAGGTTGATCCAGAGGATCTGCCTCGGGAGCATGGGCAGCAGCGGCGCGGCCTCCCCGCCCATCATCACGATCGGAAAGGCGGCCACCGCCACCATCAGGATCAACGCGAGGCCGAGGTTGGTGGGCAGCACGAACGCGAACGACTTGATGAGGTTGTCGTAGACGCGCCGGCCCTCTTCCACCGCGGCCTCGATGGACGCGAAGTTGTCGTCGGTGAGCACGACGTCGGCGGACTCCTTGGCCACCGCGGTGCCGGTGATGCCCATCGCCACGCCGATGTTCGCCTGCTTCAGCGCGGGCGCGTCGTTGACGCCGTCGCCGGTCATCGCCACCACGTTGCCCAGGCTCTGCAGCGCCCGCACCAGCCGCAGCTTGTGCTCCGGGGCCACGCGCGCGAACACGTGGTGCTTCGTCGCCAGCGCGGGCAGCTCCGCGTCGCTCGTCGCCTCGAGCTGCCTCCCGGTGATCACCTCCGCGCGCCCGTCCCCCAGCCCCAGCTCCGCGCCGATGGCCTGCGCGGTCAGCGGGTGGTCGCCGGTGATCATCTTCACGTCCACGCCCGCCTCGCGGCACGCCTTCACCGCCGCCACCGCCTGCGGACGCGGCGGGTCGATCATCCCGTGCAGCCCGAGCAGCTCGAAGCCGCCCTGCGCGATGAACGCCGGGTCGATGCTGTTGACCTCCTTCGGCACCGTCCTCCACGCCACCGCGAGCACGCGCATCCCCTCCCGCGCCAGCGCCTCGACCTCCTCCTGCGGCGCGTCGCGACACAGCGCCAGCACCACCTCCGGCGCGCCCTTCAGCAGCACCTGGTGCTCGCCCTCCTTCAG
>CAZCWA010000236.1:0-7858 GCA_964502265.1 uncultured Myxococcaceae bacterium
CGGTGGGCGATGATCCGGATCCCCGCCCTGGGGACGGTGATCGCGGCGCCCGCGTCGTTCATGGCGCCGTAGCAGTGACTGCAGGACCACCCGCGCCGGGTCTGTCGTCCCTCGTAGCCGGGCCGCACGTCCCCGCAGCCCAGGCACTTGAAGGTGGTGCCTTGCGCCGCCGGGCCTTCCTTCGGCTGTGGCCGCAGCCTCTGCTCGCCGCCGAGCGCCTGCAGCTCCTGATCGTCGAGGTAGATGGACCGACACACGCTGCAGCGCTCGAGGCTGAGGCCTTCGGCCTGCGCGCCGTGCATGAGCTGCCTGCACTCGGCACAGCGCCGGTCGGTCGGCACCTGCGAAGGCGCCAGCACCACCGGCCTGCCCACCGCCCGCTCCAGCTCGCCGGCATCCAGCCAGATGCCGCCGCAGAACATGCAGCGGTCGATCTCCACGTCCCGGGTGAAGAACACCTGCATCGCGCTCTCGCAGCCGGGACACACACGACGACGGGGGGCTCCGGTCGGGGTGGTCATGGGGGCCAAGGGTAACGCTGCGAGGTCGCCCCCTCTACCCCGGTCGAGACGGGTCTTGCCGCAGTTGACCCCGTCGCTCGGCGCACCACATAACGACCGCCATGGAGCGAGAGGCGGCCGAACTGGATGAGGCGCAGGAGTGCCCTTTGCCATCGCGCGGACCCGCCTGGGATGCGGCGGTCGCCTTCGGGGTCGACATGAAGCTCCTGCTGGCCAACCTGGAGCGCACGCCCACCGAGCGCCTGCAAGTGCTTCAGCGCACCGCTTCTCTTCACGCCCTCTTGAGGAAGGCGCGGCGTATCGACGAATGACTCGCCCGAGCCTTCGCCCCATTCAGGGCGCGGGGAGAGGTCATCGCTTCGCAGCGCGGGCTGTCACTCCCTCCGGAACACGTCGCGCTCCAGCTCGGTCTTCACGCGGTCGAACTCGCGCAGGATGTTGCGGGGGATGTGCTCGGGCGGGCCGCACTCCTTCGCCATCCGGTCCGGCGCGCGTGAGTCGAACACGCCGCAGGTCACCGCTTGCATCGAGACTCGGACGTCCGCGGAGTCGTCGGCCGGGTTGGGCACCACGGTCACCACGTAGCGGTACCAGAGGAAACGCGGCGGGATCCCCATCCCGAAGTCGGCGTCGATCCAGTTCGAGTGGATGACCCCTCGCTCCTGGTCCGTCCGGTACACGCCTCGCCCGTGGTGCTCCACCGAGGCCACCGCCCGTTCGAACGCGCCCTGCGGCTGCAGCGTCCGGAAGTGCAGGTCGTCCACGCGCTTCGCTCCGCACCCCTGCGCGGCCGCGGCGAGCAGAAGCACCCCGAACAACCCCACCGCCCGGTGCAGCCCAGCGCCCCATCGCTCGTCGAAAACTGTCATTCGTGTGTCTCCCGCCGGAGCATGCGGGCCTACCGACGGTGCATGAGGAACTCCCGCCGGCGTATGCGGGCCTGCCGCCGGAGCGTGCGGCTCTCTCGCCAGTGCATACGGGTCTGCCGCCGATGCATACGCCTCTGCCGCCAGTGCATACGCCTCTGCCGCCAGTGCATACGGCCTTCCCGCCGCCGCATGCGGCACTGCCGTCGGGGCATGCGGGTCTGCGAAATGTGTGTGAGCCACTGCCTCCATCACACACTCACGCACGTTCAGTTCCTCAGGTGCGGCGGGGCCCCGAGGGCGCTGCGTCCCAGCTCCAGCAGCGCGCGCTCGGCGGGGGTGGGGCGCAACGGGCCGATCACGGTCTCGCGCAGCGGGCCCTGCACGTCACCCTCCGACAGGGTGCTCACCCGGATCCGCAGCTCCGGCACCTTGGACACCAGGGTCCGCACCGCCTGGTCGAAGCGGGAGAGGGAGTCGTCGAACCCCAGCCCTGCGCGCGGGCCCTCGGCGGGGTGCGGTCCCCAGAGCACGACCTCGCGCACGCGGAGGGCGCCGGCCTTCTCCACGCAGCGCAGCTCCAGCTCCGCGCCGTCGTAGGGCATCGTCCGGCCCGACCGGCTGAGCCCGCGCGAGTCGATCACCACCGCGTTCCGGCCCCACCACAGGTACTGCGCCGCGCGCGCCAACATCAGCCCCGCGAGCACCAACAGCCCCCACCACACCCACGCGCGCTCGGGCTGGAAGACCACCAGGAGGAGCACGAACACGCCCGCCACCGCGAGCGGCGGCAGCGCCCCGCGGAGCCTGCGCTGGAAGCTGAAGGGGTAGCTCTTGTCCATGGCGCTCAGAAGTTCAGGTACACGTTCTCGGGCGCCATCCCCCGCTGCACGAGGGCTGCGCGCACCGACTCGACCATCTCGCGCTGGCCGCAGACGAAGGCCACCGCGTCCACCAGCTTCTCGTCGCTGATCAGCGCCTGCACGTAGCCGCGGGTGCCCTCCCACTGCTCGCCGTCCGGCTGGCTCACCGCGCGCGCGACGCGGATTCCCTCCCGCTCCCACGCGTCGAGCTGGTCCCGGTAGGCGAACGCGGTGGGGGAGCGGGCGCCGAAGTAGAGCTTCACCTCGCCGTAGCGCGCGCGGTCGCGCCGGATGCTCTCGATCACCGAGCGGATGGCGCTGATCCCGCTCCCGGTCGCAAAGAGCAGCAGCCTCCTGCCCTCCGCCTTCTCCAGCGGAAAGCCCGGCCCGCGTGGTCGACCGAGCCGGACCTTCGTCCCCTCCGGCGCGTGCACCAGCAGGTCCGCCATCGGCGAGCCCTCCTTCACCAGCAGCTCGAAGACCTCGCCCCCCTCATCGGGCCCGGAGGCGATGGCGAAGGCGGCCTCGCGCAGCCCGCCCACCGAGAGCAGGAGGTACTGACCCGGCTGGGTGTGGGTCCCCACCAGCGGCGTGCGGGACACGTCCAGGCGCACCGTCCACAGTCCCGAAGCCGCGGGCCTCGTGGCCAGCAGGCGGCCTTCGTGCCACGCGCTCATCGCCCTCCTTCTAGCCGATGTAGGATGGTGGACGTGAGGGCCTTCATCTGGATCGTCGTCTTTCTCGTCGGGGTCGCGGCGATCGTGCTGCCGTCCACGTACGTCTATGCGGCGTCGGACCTCCCGAGGCTCCAGTCCGAGCACGACCTCGAGACGCACCTGCGCATCTCCATCGAGGGGGAGCGGATGAGCGGCCGCGCCGGCGTCATCCAGCGCGCCGACCGCCCGGTGAAGTTCGAGAAGCCGGACTTCGCGAGCCTGCCCACCGACCTCGTCGCGCTCTACATCTCCGGCGCCGGCTGCCCCACCTTCTTCCAGACCGCGCGCGAGGACGGGCCGAGGTGGGTGATGCGGCTCGGCTACAGCCTGATGAACCGCGGCATGCCGGGCGATGGCGAGTGCGAGCGCTACCTCGCCCTGCGGCTCGCGGTGACGCTGGGGGTGGGGACGGAGCTGGAGCGGACCATCGCCGCGCACAAGCTCCACCGCTTCCTCCAGCGCGACCAGCTCATCGCCTGGGACCTCGCCTCCACCTTCTTCGACCGCGGCGTGGTGGGCATCGAGGACGCGGCGTGGACGCTCTACCGCAAGGCCCCGGCCGAGATGTCCCTCGCCGAGCTGGCCGAGTTCAGCCTCGCGCTGCCGGTGCACGGCGGCCACTACGGGGACCTCAAGAGCTGCCGGAACGGCTCTCTGATCAAGCAGAACCGCGACGGCATCCTGCGAAGGCTCGAGGCCGACGCGCTGGTCACGCCCGAGCGCGCGCGCGCCGCCACCGAGGCCCCGGTGGCGTGCCTGCTGGTGAAGTAGCCGCTACTTCCGGCGCTGGGTGGGCACCGGCCGGATGTGCGTCTTGTCCGCGTCGTCCGGCGAGGGCGGCGAGCCGAGGTCGTCGTCGAAGAGGGCCTCCTCGCTCAGCGGCTCGGGCTCCGGCGGGCGCAGGGTGCGGCGCAGCGGGGCGGGGTTCGAGCTCAGCCGGTTCGGCCCGCCTGCGCGCTGAGGCGGGCGGCTCCGGGCCTCCATCACCGAGAGGTCGTGCTCGGCCAGAAGCTCCTGCGACACCTCCACCTTCGGCTCGTCCACCGTCTGGCCCTGGGCCTGCTGCGCCGATGGCGGGGGCGGCCGCGGCAGGGGCACCCGGGTGGGCGGCGGGGTCTTGTCGTCGTCGCGCAGCACGGGCCCGCCCGGCGCGGGGAGGGCAGCGCGCGAGGGCGCGGCCGGGCGGACGGGCGCAACGGCGGGGACCTGCACCTGGACCTTGTTCTCCTCGGCCCGCTGCTCCTTCGCCTCGCGCTTGAGCTTGTGCTCGAACTCGCGCCACTCCTCGCGGTACTCGGCCGGGTCCGGCTGGCCTGCCTCGCGGTGCTTGAGCGAGGGCGCCCAGCGGGTCTGGAACTCGGTGCCCACCGCGAACTGCGGCGGGGGCGGCACGCCGTAGGTGCGCGGGTCGAAGAAGTCCGGGGTGAGGTCCTCGAAGCCGTAGGCGCGGGCGCGGGCCACGAAGTTGGGGATGATCCCGGTGGGCGCGTGGTAGCCGAGGATGTGGCCCTCCTCGTCCTTGGTCACCGGGGTGAAGACGAAGATGTCCTGGGTGCGGTAGTCGCCCTTCTCGTTGAGCGGCAGCACCTCGGAGAGCGCCGTGGTCTTGCGCGAGCCGTCGTGGAGGCGCTCGCAGCAGATGATCATGTTGATCGCCGAAGCCACCTGCGCCCGGATGGCGACCATGGGCAATTCGATCCCGCTCATCAGGCAGAGCGACTCGATGCGCCGCAGGGTGTCGACCGGCGTGTTCGCGTGGGTGGTGGCCAGCGAGCCGCCGTGACCGGTGTTCATCGCCTGCATCAGGTGGAAGGCCTCGCCGCCGCGCACCTCGCCGACGACGATCCGGTCCGGCCGCAGACGCAGCGCCGAGTGCAGCAGGTCCCCCATGTCCACCCCGCCCTTGCCGAACTTGTCCGGCGGCCGGCTCTCGAAGGGGACGATGTGGGTCTGGTTGAGCTGGAGCTCGGCCGAGTCCTCGATGGTGAGGATGCGCTCGTCGTCCGGGATGAGGGAGGAGACGATGTTCAGCAGCGTCGTCTTGCCCGAGCCGGTGCCGCCCGACACCAGCATGTTGAGCTTGGTGTGGATGCCCGCGTCGATCAGCCGCGCCATCGAGGGGGTGAGCGAGCCGAACTTCAGCAGCGCGTCGATGGTCAGCTTCTCCTTGAAGAACTTCCGGATGGAGATGGTGGTGCCCTTCCGCGCGATGGGCGGGATCACCACGTGGATGCGGCTGCCGTCCGGGAGGCGCGCGTCCAGCCTCGGCCGCTCGTCGGTGAGCGGGCGGCCCATGAACTGCGCCATGTTTCGCGCCGCGCCGATGAGCCCCTCCTCGCTGAAGCGCGCGTCGATCTTCGAGACCCGCCCCTTCTTCTCGATCCAGATGTCCTCGGGACCGTTGATCATGATCTCGGAGACCGCGGGATCGTCGAGGTAGGGCAGGACCGGCTTCAGGAAGGCCCGAAGCGACTCCGAATACATGGTCATGCCGGCCATGCTACCGCGCCCGGCCGGCGATCAGGAGTTGCTCGCAAGCAGCCAGGCGTGAACGCCGCCCGACGCCGGGCTACCTTTGGCGCATGGCGTCGAAGAGCCCGAAGAAGAAGTCACGCCCGGCCGCCGCGCGTGCGCCCGCCCGTGCACCGAAGAAGGCGCCGAAGCGGAAGGTGGCGGCCGTCCCGCCGGTCGTCGTCCCAGAGCCGCTCGTCGTCGTGGAGAGGGAGCCGGAACCGGAGCGGTCGTCGGTGGGCGTGGAGCTCGTCCCCGGAGGGCTCGAGGAGTCGTTGAAGAAGATCGGCGGGCAACTCGCGAAGTGGGCGAAGCGCGGGCGCTACAGCCGGGTCCGGATCAAGTTCCGCGGCCGGCAGCTCCTCCCGGATCTCCCGCTGGCGGCGGTGGTGGCGGCCGAGGGGCTCTCGCTCACCTTCCCGCCCGCGCGCGTGCCGGCGTTGCTCGCCCACCTCGCCGGTGGGGCGCTGCTCGAGGTGGAGCTGGTCAACGACTCGGAGAAGCGGGTGCAGGAGGGCCGCGAGGCACTGCTCACCGGAGACCTCGACCGCGCGCTCGCGCTCTTCCGCGAGGCGACGCAGATGCAGGAGGACAGCGCGGCCGCGCACCTCAACCTGGGCGTGGCCTTGAAGCTCCAGGCGGATCACGCTTCGGCCCGCGCGGCGCTGGATCGGGCGAGGGTGCTCGACCCGGAGGGGCCTGTGGGCGCCGAGGCGGAGAAGGTGGCGCAGACGCTGCGCTGAACCGGTCAGCCGCCGGCGCGGGACGGTGCCTCGTGCGGCGCCGCCGAGGCGTCCGAGCCCCAGAGCACCAGCACCAGGCCCACCACGCCGCACCCCAGCATCACGCCCGTCATCGGCAGCGCGGTCCCGTTCGCCAGCGCGCTCACCAGCGCCGAGGCCACCGCGCCGCAGGCGATCTGCAGCGTCCCGAACCCCGACGAGGCGATCCCCGCCTGCGAGGCCCAGGGCGCCATCGCCAGCGCGGTGGCGTTGGGCATCACCAGGCCCACCGAGGCGATGGAGAGGAACAGCGCGGGCAGCAGCAGCGGGAGCCCGCCGCCGGTCGCGGACACGGTGAAGAGCAGCAGCGTTCCCGCGGCGGTGACGAAGAGCGCGCCGGTGAGCGTGCGCTGGATGCCGAAGCGCGGCACCAGCACCCGGTTGAGCTGCGAGAGCGCGATGAGGCCTGCGGCGTTGGCGCCGAAGATCCACCCGTAGTGCTGCGGCGAGACGCCGAAGAGGTCGATGAAGACGAAGGGCGAGCCCGAGATGTACGCGAACAGCACCGCCTGCCCGGCACCCGCCGCGATGGCCAGCCGCACGAAGGTGCCGCTGGAGAGGACGGTGCGGAACGAGCGGACGACCTCGCGCGGGGAGCGGCGCTTGCGCTGCGCGAGGGGGAGGCTCTCGGGGAGGAAGCGCAGGATGAGCACCACCACCGCGCCCGCCGCCACGAAGAGCACGCCGAAGATCGCCCGCCAGCCGACGTGGAGGAGCACCTGCGCACCGAGGAGCGGCGCGATGATCGGCGCCACGCCCATCACCAGCATCAGGGTGGAGTAGAGCTTGGCCGACTCGCGCGCGTCGAAGAGATCCCGGACGACCGCGCGCGAGACCACCATCCCCGCACACCCGCCGAGCGCCTGCACGAACCGCGCGCCGATGAGCACGCCCAGCGTCGGCGCGAAGGCGCAGACGAGGGTGGCGGCGCCGAACAGCGCCAGCCCGCCCAGCAGCGGCAGCCGCCTCCCGTACGCATCCGCGAGGGGGCCGTACACCATCTGTCCCACCGCCAGCCCCGCGAGGTAGCTCGCCAGGGAGAGCTGCACGGCGGCCACGGTGGATCCCAGCGACTCGGCGATGGCCGGGAAGCTGGGCAGGTACATGTCGATGGTCAGCGGTCCGAGCGCGGCCAGCGCGCCGAGCAGCAGCGCGAGGTTCAGGGACGACGGTGTGCGGTGGGTGGGGGAGGGAGACATCGGTCCGCACCATGTAAGCGGCTCGCGCACGATCTGCAGCGGGAACATGTGCGCTGCCTCGGCGCGGAGGGAGGGCGGGCAGGCGGCAGGGCGGGCGGGCGCCCGGCCTGGTGATCAGCGGGGCTGGCAGTACTTCACCTGTGACAGCGGCACGAGCGGGACGTCGTCGAAGGGAATCCACTTCGCGGGTGGCTCGGCGCCGTAGACCGGCCACTCACCCCAGCGCGCGAGCTTCACGGTCATCGCGTTGGTGTCCGCCGCGTCTTCGCTCACCACCACGAAGCGAGCGCCGTCGTCGCGGACGGGACCGCCCTTCGTGGGGACCGCGTGCGAAGGGACGAGGTCCGTCGAGGTGATCTCGCGCGCGGCGTCGACCGGGACGAAGGCTGCATGCTCGCAG
>CAZCWA010000237.1:0-7848 GCA_964502265.1 uncultured Myxococcaceae bacterium
GATCGAGCCAGCCGTCGTGATCCAGATCGCCGGCGGCTGCGCCCCACCCGAAGCGATGCTCGTTCAGCGCGCCGCGCGCAGTGGCCTCGTCGCGGAAGCGGGGGATGAATCCATCGTCTGAACCGCTGACCATCCACAGCAGGCTCCCCTCGGCCTGAAGCGAGTGGTGCACGTTGGAGACGTAGACGTCGAGCCAGCCGTTGCGGTCGAAGTCCGCCACCGAGACGTTCATGCCCTTGTACGTGTCCCGCCCGATGTCGCCGTAGCGCGGCCCACGCACGCGCACGAACCGCTTCCCCGCCTCGTTCAGGTAGAGGTCGTCCGGCCCGAAGTCCGAGGCCACGTAGAGGTCCGTCCACCCATCCCGGTTGAAGTCGCCGGTGCCCACCGCGAGCGACCAGTGCGTCTGGGGCATCCCCATCGCGTCGCTGTCGAGCTTCTCGAAGCGTCCGCCGGGCAGCCCCCGGTAGAGCAGGTTCTGTCCGCCGTTCTTCGCGTCGTGCCAGCCGTCGTGCATGAAGCGGAACATGCGGCGATCGCCGTCGAACTCGGGCTGGGGCAGGCGGAAGAGGTTGAACGGGCGCGGCTCCGGGTACTCGAGGAAGAAGGCCGGCATCGCGTTCGGGATGAAGAGGTCCAGCAGCCCGTCGCGGTCGAAGTCGAGGAAGGTCGCCGTCAACGCGACGGTGTGATCGGTCAGGCCCGCGTGCGCGCTGACGTCCTCGAAGGTGGCCTCGCCCGTCTCCACCAACTGGTTGCGCAGAAGGCGCGGAGGACCGAACGCCACCGTCACCAGCAGGTCCACGTCCCCGTCGCCGTCGTAGTCGGTGAACACGCCGCCCGACGCGATGCCCTCCTCGGCGTCGCGGTGCACGAGCCCATCGAGCGCCGGCACCCGGACGCGCTCGAAGCGCAGGCCCCCCACGTTGCGGTAGAGCGCGGCCCTGTCCTCGTCGCGCTTCAACGGATGCGAGAGGAAGAGGTCGGAGAACCCGTCGCCGTCGTAGTCGCCCACCGCCACGCCATCGCCGACGGACAGCACCCACTTGGCGACGTGGAGGACGCGCGGGTCCACCTTCAGCAGCACATCGCCCATCTCGGAGCCGAGCCCGCTGTGCGAGGCCTCCACCTTCTCGTAGCCGAAGGTCAGCGGCACCCTGTCCGCCGGCGTCCCGAAGAAGCCCGCGTGCGCCACCGCCACGCCCACGCCGAGCGCCGCCACCGCGCCGCCCTTCGCGATCACCGCGCGCTCCCACCGCGAACGCAGCCAGGCACCGAGCCCCCCGCCGCTCCGCCACATCGCACGCACATGGAGGAAGACGAAGCGCGCCGAGGCGATGATCAGGCTCGCGTAGAAGAACGTGTAGACGCTCTCCTTGGTGTGGAGCCACAGGTCCACCACCGTGATCGCGAACGCGAGCAGCACCTGATCCCGGGGCCGCGCGGGCGACGTGCCGGGATCGGTGATCATGTAGAAGGTGAAGATGAAGAACGCCGGCGCGGACATCGTGCCGATAAAGAGCGTCTCCGGCGGCAGGTGGTGGCGGAGGATGTACGCCCGCAGCGCCGTCTGCAGCGCGTAGAAGACGAGGAACGACACCACGAGCCAGGTGCGGCCCACACGGAACACGAAGAGCACCAGCGCCGCCATGATGATGAAGGCGGACATGGTGAGGTGCCCGTTCGCCCACTGGTACGCCGGCGCCGCGGTGATCAGCTCTGCCGAGGTGAGCAGCGACACCGCCACGCCGAACATCGACGGGTTGAAGATGTGCCGCCCGTTGAAGGTGAGCGCGTACTTCGAGCCCACCGCGAGGATCACCGGGTAGAGCAGCACCGGCGACGCGTGCGCGTAGTTGAGCAGCAGCGCCAGCGAGCAGCAGGTGATGTAGCCGGAGAGCGGGACGATCCACTTCCCCTTCACCATCCGGTGGAGCACCAGATCCATCAGGCTCCCCAGGCCGACGATGAGCCCCATCTGCAGCGGCGTCCGGTTGAAGCCGAGCACGGTGAAGCCGAGCACCCCGTAGAGCGTGAGCAGCGCCGCGAAGGGAATCCGTGGGTCGCGCAGGCTCACCCCGCCCCACTGCGCGCCATTCTCCATGTGCCCCGTACCTCCCCCGGACGACTGTCGGCTATAGCGCATATCAGATGATCCACCCCGCGACGCGCGTGGCGCTGGTGCTCGCGCTCGCCGGATTGAGCCTGCTCGCCCTTCGCTTCTACCGGCGCCAGAACGCGGGCCGCGCGATGGAGGTGAAGGGCGGAGGGATCTCCCCGCCGAAGATGGCGTGGCTCTTCTTCACCGTGTACCTCTGGTTCCTCCTCTGCCCGCTGGCGGCGCTGGATCCCGGGCTGCCCACCGGCACGCGATGGGTCATCGGCGCCTTCGCGCTCTGCATGTGGCTCCGGGGCCTCGCCGAGCTGCACATGCTCTACGTGACGCACGCGTGGCGGCCGCCGTACGGCGTCGCGCACGACCTCTTCTGCATCGCCCTGATCACCGCCGGCCTGCTCTGGACACCCGGCGCATGGCCCGGCTTCACGGATGCGCGCGCAACCTGGGCCAGCGCCCTCCTCTCATTGCTGCTCTTCAGCCTCTGCGTGGAGACCGTCTACGCCACGCTCTTCTTCCGCGCGGTGAAGGGCAGGACGATGGGCGAGGACGGGGTGTGGTTCGCGGACGGGAACGAGGCCCGCTTCCGCCGCATCAACCGGCTCACCTTCGCGCTGAACATCCCGCAGTACGCGGCGCTCGCAGCACTTCTGACAACAGCGGTGGTGGGCCTGAGCTGAATCACCTCGCTACTTTGCAGGATCCGCCGGCTCCCTCTCCTCGGGCGCCTGCTCCTCCGCCGGCATGCGCCCGCGCTGCTCGAGGATGCGGCGGTACATCTCGATGAACCGCTGCTCGGCCTCGCTCGATCCCACCAGGGGCCCAGCATGGCAGTCACACGCGGTCCGCCCCGAGAGCGCGTCCTGCACGAACGCGCACTGGCCCGGACACGCCTCGAGCCCCTCCTCCTCCCACAGCGAGAAGCGCACGCCCGCCGCGTCCGACAGTGCCGCCGCGCAGTCCGGCATCGCCTCCGCGAGCCCCGCCCAGGGCAGCCTGTGCGCCGCGCCCACGCCGCGATCCGCCCGCCCGAAGGTGAGGCCCAGCCGGCAGGTCGTGCTCACTTCCTCGCCCGCCGCATCGATCAGATCCAGGTACACGCGCGCGCCCTTCGGCAGCTCGCGCCACACCGTGACGGCCATCTGCAGCCCTTCGCCCTCCCCGGCGCTCTTCTGGTGGAGCACGAAGCACGCGTCTTCGCTCGGAGCGGGCGGGCTGGCAGTGGAGGCCCCTTCCCGCACGCGCACGCAGCGCTGCATCGACCCTGCGCGCAGGAGCTTCGGCCGCCGCAGCGCGAGCACGCCCGCCGCCGGATCGATCGTCGCGTGGAACTTCCCCCACACGTCCCCGCCGAGCACGCCGACCACGCCCTGCGCCTTCCAATCGTCCGACGCCTCCACCTCCACGAAGCGCACGCCGAAGTCCGGGGTGAGCTCCACCCTGTCCACCGCATAGATGTTGGCGCCGATCGACTTCGGCAGCGGGAGGTTCTCCGGCGCCCCCAGCTCGCGCACGAAGTCCGGGCCCGTCTTCAACGACGCCTCGCGCGCGAACTGCCGGCCCACCCGCGTCTGCCCGAGCGCGCTCGAGAGCACGAACGGCCCGGTCAGCGTCGTCCGTCCCTGCCGCAGCCGCACCGCGAGCAGCGGCCAGTCCGTCTTCGGATCCCGCGTGAGGTCCACGAGCATCAGGTCGTTCACGGCGTGATCCTCCCGCGCGTACTCCCCCTTCTGCCGCGTGGGCAGGACCCGGACCGTCCGCCGCTCCGGATCGAAGTGGAGCGCGTAGGGGATGAGCACGTCGCTGCCCAACACCAGCACGCAGGTGTCGTCGTCCTCGTAGAGCGCCACGCGCCGGTGCCCCACCCGGCGGTCGCCGATGCGCGCCGGTGGCAGGTCGATCTCCGGCGCCTCCTGCCACTCGCCGCCCGGCTCGAGGAACCGCACGAAGGTGGTGGTCTTCGGCAGCTCGGGGCCGAAGCAGCCGGTGCTGAGCAGGGTGATCGGCGCCGCCACATCCAGGAACACGCGCGCGTCCACGCCGCCCACCGAGCCCGCCACCTCCGCGTGCACGCCGCCGCCGACGAGCAGCGGAAGCTCGAGGCCCTCCAGCGCATCGGCCGGCTCGCGCACCTGCCTTCCGGCGCACCCCGGCCCACCCGGGAGCACACCTGCGGCGCACACCAGCGCGAGCAGCGGGAGAGCGGGGCGGAACGTCGGACGTGCAGCAGAACGCATCCGCGGACCGTAACGCAGCGACCTTCACGCGGGGGCCGGAACACGCGTTCGGGTGGCGGCGCCCGCGAGGACCGGGTTAGGTACATGGCCCCATGACGCAGCGCGACGACGGTACGGCAGCGGAATCGGAAGACCTCGAGTGCTACACCGCCCACGGAGGGGGCGGGGTTCACCGGACCGCTCGGCTCGGAAACGCGTTCATCGAGCAGTTGGTGAGGGCCCGCCGCGGCCACACCTACCCGGTGCACCTGCGCAGCTCCGCCCGCGAGTTCGCCCACCGCGCGCTGGCCCTGCTCTTCCCCCACTTCTCCGAGGACGGCGGCGGTGAGCCCTGCGCCGAGCTGGTGCAGGCGGACGCGATCCTGCTCGGCCAGGCGCTGGAGGACCTGCTGCAGTCGCTGGAGGGCATCGCGGCGGGGGCATCGCGCGCGCAGGCCGTCGCCGCGGCGGCGGACCCGGAGCTTGCGCAGCGGTTCCTGGACGCGCTCCCGGGCGTGTATTCGCTGCTGCGCACGGACGCCGAGGCCATCTTCCACGGCGACCCGGCGGCCGCCTCCCTGGACGAGGTCATCCTCAGCTACCCGGGCTTCTTTGCCATCGCCGTGTATCGGATGGCCAATGCCTTGCACAGGCTGGACATCCCCATCCTCCCGCGGATCATCAGCGAGTATGCCCATGAAAAGACGGGCGTGGACATCCACCCCGGCGCGACCATCGGCCGGAGCTTTTTCATCGACCACGGGACCGGCGTGGTCATTGGAGAGACGTGTGTCATTGGAAATGGCGTCAAGCTGTATCAGGGGGTGACGCTCGGCGCGCTGGTGGTGGAGAAGGCCGGCGCTCGTCGGAAGCGGCACCCCACGCTGGAGGATCACGTCGTGGTCTATTCGAACGCCACCATCCTCGGGGGCGACACGGTGATAGGCCATGACAGCGTCGTCGGCGGCAACGCGTGGCTCACCGCCAGCGTCCCGCCCTTCTCCATCGTCAGTCATCAATCCGAGGTCAGACAGCGGCGCCGCAGCGGCCCGGACGACCTCGACTTCCACATCTAGACTCCCCCAAAAGGAAACAGAGACATGCCCTTCGACAACATCCTGCAGACCATCGGCCGCACCCCGCACGTCCGCCTGAACCGGATCTTCGCCGGCAAGGACGTCAACCCGAACGGCGCGGAGGTCTTCATCAAGCTGGAGCGCGCGAACCCGGGCGGCAGCATCAAGGACCGCATCGCGCTGGCGATGATCGAGGATGCGGAGCAGCGCGGCCTGCTCAAGCCGGGCTCCACCATCATCGAGCCCACCAGCGGCAACACCGGCGTGGGCCTCGCCATGGTGGCGGCGGTGAAGGGCTACCCGCTGGTGCTGGTGATGCCCGAGTCGATGAGCATCGAGCGCCGCCGGCTGATGTCCGCGTACGGCGCCCGCTTCGAGCTCACCCCGCGCGCCGAGGGCATGAAGGGCGCCATCGCCCGCGCGAAGCAGCTCGTGCAGGACACGCCCGATAGCTGGATGCCGCAGCAGTTCGAGAACCAGGCCAACGTCGAGGTCCACCGGCGGACCACCGCGAAGGAGATCCTCGAGGACTTCCCGCAGGGGCTCGACTACCTCATCACCGGCGTGGGCACCGGCGGGCACATCACCGCGTGCGCGGACCTGCTGAAGCAGAAGATGCCAACCTCAAGGTGCTGGCGGTGGAGCCGGACAAGTCTCCGGTCCTCAGCGGCGGCTCGCCTTCGCCCCACCCCATCCAGGGGATCGGCGCCGGGTTCGTGCCGGCAATCATGAACGTGTCGCTGCTCGACGGGACCGTGCAGGTCGCCGGCGATGACGCGTTCGAGATGACCCGCCGCCTGGCGAAGGAGGAGGGCATCTTCGTGGGCATCTCCACCGGCGGCGCGGTCGCGGCGGTGAAGCAGAAGCTGCCCGAGATGCAGAAGGGCAACCGCGTCCTCACCTTCTGCTACGACACCGGCGAGCGGTACCTCTCGATCGAGAACCTCTTCGCCTGAGGCCTACGGCGCCCGCCCGGCCTGGGTGAAGTCCTGGATCTGCGTGCCCTCGGGCGGGTCGAGCTTGAACGTGTCCGCCCCCACGCCCGTGTTCGTCTTCGTGTTCTTGAAGGTGATCGCGTTCTCCGAGCCGTCCGGATCGATCACCGTGCTCTTGAGCACCTGCGCGGTCTTCGGGTCCACCTCGAGGAGGATCTGCCTGAAGCGCGGGTCCGGCTGGAGCGGCGTCATGGTGAGCTGCGTCCCCTTGCACGCCTTGCAGGCCGTCTTCTCGATCGCGAACTCCTCGGCGAGCTTCCCCTGGCCCCACAGGAACGTCACCGAGGCGGAGAGCTGGTTGGTGGCGATGTTGGCGCGCGTGAGCAGCATCGCCTCGGGGTCGTAGGCGTAGACCTTGTCCCCCGCGAGCACGAACGTCTTCTTCGCCGGGGTGAGGTACTCCCACCGCATCAGCGCCGGCTTCTTGAACACCACCGTCCCCGTCGACACCTGGGTGCGCTTGAAGGCCTTGTACGTGTAGCGCTGCTCGAAGTCGGCGGTGAAGTCCTGCGTCTGCTCGTAGAAGGCCTGCATCCTGTCCACCAGCGCCTTCACGTCTGCCGCCATCGGGGGCGGCGCCTTCCTGGCCGCCTGCGCATCACCCTCGGGCTTCGTAGCGGGCGGCTTCGCCGCGGGATCCTTCGGCGGCGGCGTGGGCTTCGGAGCGGTGGGATCCGGCTTCGGCGCCACCTGCGCCTGCGCGATCACCACCTCCGCGCGCTCCGCCGTCCCCTCGGAGCCGGGCTGGGATCCCGTCATCGCGAGCAGCGCCATCAGCAGGGTGTCGAGCATCGTCTCGTCCTCTCGTGGGCCGGGGGCTTCCCGGCAGCTATCGGGTCCGACGCCCGCCGGCGCGGCCCATTCAGGGGCGTTCAGCGGCGCCGCGAAACATCGTCTCCGAAGATCTTCCCCGCCTGCTTCACGGACAGCCGGAGGAAGCGGTCCGTCAGCACGCTCGCCTCCTCGCCGGTGAGGTCACCCGTCCGCCCGAGGTGCTCGAGCCGCCACGAGACCGCCCTCGACACCGAGGCGCACACCGCCGCCGAGACGTTGAGGCTCTGGGTGAACCCGAGCATGGGGATCCAGAAGATGCCGTCCGCGGTCGCCAGCGCCTCCTCCGAGACGCCGAGCCGCTCGTTGCCGAAGACCAGCGCGACCTTCTGGTCGAAGCGCAGGTCCCAGACGCTCTGCTTGTCCTCGCGCACCGCCGAGGCGAACACCTTGAAGCCCCGCTCGCGCAGGTGACGGGAGCAGTCCCACCAGGTCTCGTGGAACACGAGGTCGATCCACTTCTCGCAGCCAAGGCTCACCCGCGGGTGCGGCTGCCAGGGGAAGTCCGGGTTCTTCACCACGTGGACCTCCTGCAGCCCCATCGCCTCGCAGGTGCGGATGACCGCCGCCATGTTGAAGCTGTCCTCGAGCTTGTCGAGCACCACCGTCAGCGT
>CAZCWA010000238.1:0-7832 GCA_964502265.1 uncultured Myxococcaceae bacterium
CATTCTTCAGCAAGCCGCTAGGTATCTCTGGTCAGAGCACAATGTCGGTAGAACAGACGTTTTGTGGTATGCAAGAGGCTTCATCGGTTCCGATTGAGGACTGGACCGGCAGCATGCCGATTCCGAAGCTGGAGAGTTGCAACGGGCAGTCCTATGATGGCTCCCACTGCGTACGGTTCCTCGATTTGGTTCGGGGCGCGAGAGTGAAGTTGTACGACTCGAACGATACGGTATTGGCCGACGTCGTATCGACGAGCCCCTTGGATCTGAGCATTTATGTCCACGTGGCGAACCCTCCTGTTCGCGCCGTCCAAAGTCTCTGCTCGTCCAGTGATCCATCGGAGCCGCTTACGGATTTGGGGACTCCGCTTCAGTGCTCGGAGATGCCGGCACCTACTTTCAAGAGGCCCGCGATCGGCGACACATCGATCCACATGCGGAGCTGGGTGCCAGGAGCTCGCTTCCACGTCTTCGCAGGCCCGAGTTCAGATGAAGAGATCGGTGACAGCACCTGGCGTCAGATCAGTCTGACGCGGCCGATTCGTTTTGACGACAAGGTCGTGGTGTTTCAGAAGGTCGGCGGGTGTAAGGGCTATCGTGGTTGGGAAATGACGCCGATTGGGGGGTAGGTTGCCCATTGAACTCTCGGCTTCAGTGAGGCGCGCCGTTTTGCCTACGCCAGGATGATCCTCGGCCCGTGCATGGCCTTGCGGACGACGGCCAGGGCGGCGTCGGCGGCGGCCTCGGCCTCGGGCATGCGGCGGACGAACACGCGGCCGTTCCCGCGGGCGTCGTAGATCTTCTTCAGCTCGATGAGCTGCGCGCACGCCTCGTCGATCACCTGGGCGCTGCGGCCGGCCTCCACCTGCTTGCCGGTCTGCGCTGAGACGTGCTGGACGAAGCGCTCGAAGGAGGCCTTCACGCTGGCCGGATCGAAGGCGGCAAACGCGGGCCCGAGGCGATCCAACCGAACCTCGAACAGGCGCAGCGGCATCACCTGCTGCAGCCCGGGGTGGGGGAGCGTCACGTCCTGATCGCCGAGCGCGCCCAGAAGCCCGTCGTCCTCGCCCTTGAACTGGTGCGGCACCACGTCCAGGTAGAGGAAGAGCGGGTCGATGCCCTGCTCCAGGGCCTGCTTCTCCTCGTCGTCGAGGTCCGGGAACTTCTCCGGCTTGCCGATCAGCAAGAGCGGCATGGCCACCCCGCCGGCGAACTCCTCGGGCGCCGGGTGCGTGCTCTCGGTGGT
Organism: uncultured Myxococcaceae bacterium; assembly: GCA_964502265.1. Taxonomy (GTDB): domain Bacteria; phylum Myxococcota; class Myxococcia; order Myxococcales; family Myxococcaceae; genus JAFAFL01. Next base: position 1,247 of record CAZCWA010000238.1, read on the forward strand.
GGCCGCGAGGTGCGCCACCAGCTCCACCAGCCTGCCTGCGCGATCCACCTGCTGCATGAGCGACTTCTGCGGATCCATCGCCGACAGCGACTGCACGAGCTGCCCTTCGATCTGCCGCTTCACCTCGGCCGGGAGCTGCGAGCCTGCGCGGTCGATCCCATCCCGCACGTCGCGCAGAATGCCGGACACCGGCTCGTCCCATGCGCGCTTGAGCTTCGCCTCATCCACCACGATCCACTGCATGAACGCCGGATCGAACAGGCGCTCGTAGTCCTCGGAGGTCAGCCTCGCGGGCGCCGCACCGGGAGCGAGCCGCGCGCGCCCGAGCGCGGTGCGCACCTGCTTCGTCAGCTCGTCCAGCCGGCCGAGGTTGGAGGTGGCCAGCGCCTCCATCGCGGCGCCGAAGGGCGAGAGCATGATGATCGCGTCCGGGAACCCGAGGATGAACCCGTCCGGCGACTCGCGGTTCACCGCCCAGAACGCGCCGTCCTCCTGCGCGAAGCGGATGCCCAGGAGCGCGGCCACGCCCAGCGCGGTCATCTGGTGCTCGGGCTGGTTCGGGTTCATCTGCCCACCGAGCAGCCGGGCGATCCCCGGCTCCAGCTCCGTCCAGGCGGCCTTCATGGGATCGGTGGTGACGTTCACCTGCTTCAGCCCCTCGGCGAGGCGCTGGAAGGCCATGGCGACCTGCGGGGGGACGTTCTGCGGCGGAGGCATGCGCTGTCTCTCTGTGGCGAGGTGGGTAGGGCGCCCGCTCTTCTCACCGTGCGCCGCGCTGCGCAAGCGGACGCGCGTCGACACGTTGCGGCACGGGGTCTCCCTTGACCGCCCGGACTGTGACAGTTAAGTGCCCCCGTCCCCATGGCTACGCCGGACCGCTTCCCACTGCCGCAAGTCCCCGACTCCACCCGGAAACCGGAATGGCTCAAGGTCCGTCTGCCGCACGGCGAGGGCTACGAGCGCGTCAAGGGCATCGTCCGCGAGACGAAGCTCGCCACGGTCTGCGAAGAGGCCCGCTGCCCGAACATCGCCGAGTGCTGGGGTGGTGGCACCGCCACGGTGATGCTGATGGGCGAGGTCTGCACCCGCGCCTGCCGCTTCTGCCACGTGAAGGTGGGCGCGCCGCCGCCGCTCGATCCGCACGAACCGGAGAACCTCGCCAAGGCCGTCAAGGCGATGGACCTCGAGTACATCGTGGTCACCTCGGTGAACCGCGACGACCGGCCGGACGGAGGCGCCTCGCACTTCGCGCACGCCATCACCGCTCTGCGCCGCGAGAGCCCGAAGACGATCGTCGAGGTGCTGATCCCCGACTTCAAGGGCGTGGAGCGGGACCTCGACACGGTGGCGCAGGCAAGGCCCCACGTGGTCGCCCACAACGTGGAGACGGTGGAGCGCCTCACCCCGAAGGTGCGCGATCGCCGTGCGACCTATCGGCAGAGCCTCAAGGTGCTGGAGTACCTCAAGGGGCGGCCCGAGGGCCTCCACACCAAGACCTCGATCATGGTGGGCCTGGGCGAGACCGACGAGGAACTGCTCCAGACCTGCCGCGACGTGCGGGATGCCGGCGTGGACGTGCTCACGCTGGGGCAGTACCTGCAGCCGTCGCAGTACCACCTGCGGGTGGATCGCTTCGTCTCCCCGGAGCGGTTCGACGCATTGAAGAAGGCCGCGGAGGAGATGGGCTTCCTCTACGTGGCGGCGGGCCCACTGGTCCGCTCGAGCTACCGGGCGGCGGAGTTCTTCCTCAAGGGTTTGATGGACAAGAAGCGCCTCTCCCTCGAACAGGGCCTCGAATAACACATGCCGACGCTGAACCTGCTCCAGGCCGTCAACGACGCGCTCCGTGTGGAGATGCGCCGCAACGAGAACGTGGTGGTGCTGGGCGAGGACGTGGGCCGCTTCGGCGGCGTCTTCCGCGCCACCGCCGGGCTCTTCGAGGAGTTCGGTCCCAACCGGGTGATCGACACGCCGCTGTCGGAGGGCGGGATCATCGGCTCGGCGATCGGGATGGCGATGTACGGCATGCGCCCGGTGCCGGAGATCCAGTTCGCGGACTTCATCTTCCCCGCGTTCGACCAGATCGTGAACGAGCTGGCGAAGCTGCGCTTCCGATCCGGTGGCCAGTACGCCGCGCCGATGGTGATCCGCACCCCGTACGGCGGCGGGATCAAGGGCGGGCTGTACCACTCGCAGAGCCCCGAGGCGCTCTTCATCCACACCGCGGGCCTCAAGGTCATCGCGCCCTCCAACCCGTACGAGGCGAAGGGCCTGCTCCTCTCCGCCATGCGGCAGGAGGATCCGGTCCTCTTCTTCGAGCCCAAGCGCATCTACCGCGCGGCCAAGGGCGAGGTCCCCGAGGGCGACTACACGATCGAGATCGGCAAGGGGAACGTGGTGCGCGAGGGGGATCACTGCACGGTGATCGCCTGGGGCGCCATGCTCCACGAGGCGATGATCGCGGTGGACGAGGCGGCGAAGAAGGGCATCCGCTGCGAGCTCATCGATCCGCGGACGCTCTGGCCTCTGGACCTCGAGCTGCTCGTGCAGAGCGCGAAGAAGACCGGGCGGGTGGTGATCGTCCACGAGGCCGCGCGCACGTGCGGGCTGGGCGCGGAGATCTCCTCGCTGGTGCAGGAGCGGTGCTTCGTGCACCTCGAGGCGCCGGTGAAGCGGGTGACGGGCTGGGACACGCCGTTCCCGTACACGCTCGAGAACGAGTACCTGCCGCGCGCGCCGCGCATCCTCCGCGGCATCGAAGAGACCATGGCCTTCGTGGCCTGACCTGCAGACCAGACCAGACCTGACGGAGACGACAGCGAATATGGCGACCTTTGAGTTCAAGCTCCCCGACATCGGCGAAGGCGTGGTGGAGGGCGAGATCGTCAAGTGGCTGGTGAAGGAAGGGGACGCGGTCGCCGAGGACCAGCCCCTGGTCGAGGTGATGACCGACAAGGCCACCGTCACCATCCCGTCGCCGAAGAAGGGCCGGGTGACGAAGACGTGGGGCAACGAGGGCGACATCGCCAAGGTGCACCACCCGCTGGTCAGCCTCGAGCTCGAGGCGGGCGCTGCCACTGAGGCGAAGAAGCCGGTCACCGATCCGGCCGGCCACGCGAGCGGCCCGGCGGCCCAGGTCTCGACCGCGGTGGCGGGCGGCTCGGCTCCCTCCACGGCCACGCCCGCGCAGGCCATGGCTGCGGCGAACGGTCAGGCCGGCTCTGACAACAAGGTCCTCGCCACGCCGGTGACCCGCCGGATGGCGCGCGAGCACGGGCTGAACCTCGCGTCGATCAGCGGGACCGGGCCCCAGGGCCGGGTGACCAAGGCGGACGTGCTGGCGGCGATCAGCGGCACGGGCGCGGTGGCCACCGGCAACCAGGTGAGCAGCCAGCAGTCGGCGCGCGCGTCCTTGCCGCCTCTTGCGCCGCTGACCTCCGGTGGGACGGATCAGCGGATGCCGATCCGGGGCCTGCGCAAGAAGATCGCGGAGAAGATGATCCGCTCGAAGCACTCGGCGGCGCACTTCACCTTCGTGGAGGAGATGGACGCCACCGCGCTGGTGGCGCTGCGCGCGCGGCTGAACGAGAAGCTCGCAGCGGCGGGGGACAAGACCAAGCTGTCCTTCCTCCCGTTCATCACCAAGGCGCTGATCGCGGCGCTGCGGAAGTTCCCGCAGCTCAACGCGAACATGGACGAGGCCACCCAGGAGCTCATCGTCCGCGGCGACTTCAACATCGGCATCGCTGCGGCGACCGAGGAGGGCCTCACGGTTCCGGTCGTGCGCAACGCGGACCGGCTCTCCATCCGGGACCTCGCTGGTGAGATCGCGCGGCTGGGCACGGCGGCGCGTGAGAAGCGGCTCAAGATGGAGGAGCTGACCGGCGGGACCTTCACCATCACGTCGCTGGGTCAGACCGGCGGCCTGTTCGCCACGCCGGTGATCAACCACCCGGAGGTCGCCATCCTCGGCGTGCACAAGATGCGCAAGCGCCCGGTGGTGGACGACGAGGGCAACATCGTCGTTCGCGAGATGATGTACCTCTCGCTCTCCTTCGATCACCGCGTCATCGACGGCCACATCGGCGCCGAGTTCACCTACGCCATCATCCGGTATCTCGAGAACCCCGAGATGCTGATGCTCGAGATGATCTGATGGCAAAAGCGCCCTCTGCCACCGCGCCCGCGTCCGCACCCACGGCTTCCGCGACGGAGGCCGCAGCGCACCGCAACACCGTCGCCTCCACGCAGACGGCGACCGGGACGGACCGCACCCCCATGACCGCCGACCAGCTCCTCGATGTGTACCGGGCGATGCTCCGGATCCGGATCCTCGACGACCGGATGATGACGCTGCAGCGGCAGGGACGCATCGGCTTCTACGGCGCGTGCACCGGCCAGGAGGCAGCGTGCATCGGCAGCGCGTACGCGCTCCGTCAGACCGACTGGATCTTCCCCGCGCTGCGCGAGGCGGCGGCGATGCTGCTGCGCGGCTTCCCGCTGGTGCCGTACCTCTCGCAGGTGTTCGGCAACTCGGGAGACGTGACCAAGGGCCGGCAGATGCCGTCGCACCAGGCGGCGAAGAGCGTCAACCAGGTGAGCTGGTCGTCGTGCATCGGCACCCAGCTCACGCAGGCCACGGGCGCGGGGCTGGCGGCGAAGCTCAAGGGCCACGACACCGTGTTCATGGCCTACATGGGCGACGGCGCGACCTCGTCCTCGGACTTCCACAACGCGTTGAACTTCGCTGGTGTGTTCAAGGTCCCGGTCGTCTTCGTCTGCCAGAACAACCACTGGTCGATCTCGATGCGGACGGATCAGCAGACCGCCTCCGAGTCGATCGCGATCAAGGCGAAGGCGTACGGCTTCCCGGGCGTGAAGGTGGACGGCAACGACGTGGAGGCCGTGTACCAGGCCACCTGCGAGGCGGTGGAGCGCGCGCGCCGCGGTGAGGGGCCCACGCTGATCGAGGCGGTGACCTACCGGATGGGCGCGCACTCGTCCTCGGACGATCCCACTCGGTATCGGGATCCGAAGGAGGTCGAGGTCTGGAAGACGCGCGACCCGATCGACCGGCTGCACGCGAAGCTGGTGAAGGATGGTCTGTGGGACGCCGCGCGCGACGAGGCGCTGCGGGCGGAACTGCTCGAGGAGGTCAACGCCGCGATCAAGGCCGCCGAGTCCCTGCCGGCGCCCGCGCCCGAGACGCTCTTCGAGGACCTGTACGTGCACGAGCCGTGGCACATCCTCGAGCAGCGCGACGAGTTCCTCGCGCATGCGCACGAGGACGCGGCCCCCGAGAAGTAAGCGCCCCGGAAGGAGGGAGCCGCATGTCCGATGACGCCCGCGAGCTCCTCCGCGCAGCACAGGAGGCGGAGGTCAACGGCGACCGGAAGCGGGCGGCAGAGCTGCTCGTGCTCGCCGCCGACAGGTACCGGGAGTCCGGGCGTGAGGCCCGCGCCATCTCCGCCCTCAAGCACGCGCTCCGGCTGGATCCGGACCGCCGCGACGCGCAGGCGGAGCTCGCCCAACTGGAGGGCGCCGCGCCGCCGCACGCGGAAGGTTCGTCCCGGCCCGTCGAGCTCGTGGAGCGTCGGGCGCAGCGTGCGCCGCCGGACGCGGATGCGTGGTGCTCGTTCTGCTGCCGGCCCTCACGCGACGTGGGGCCGCTGGTGTCGGGGCCCGCAGGCGCCTTCGTCTGCGAGGGGTGCGCCAAGGACGCGCTGTCGCTGCTCTCTCCGGCGGGCCCTCCGCTCCAGGCCGGACGGGGAGGGCTGGTGGCGTCGGGACAGGACGACCACGGGCTGGCGGACGTCCCCGGGGCCGTCCCGGGTGCCCAGAGCGGGGATCTGGCGGACCTGCCGCACCAGACGGTGGCGCTCGATCAGCTCGTGCGCGCGGTGGAGCAGGGGAAGCGGCGGATCCTGCTGCTCGGGCCGTCCGGGAGCGGGAAGACGGCGCTGCTGCTGGCCATCTCCCGGCGCACGAAGGCGGGCACGTTGGTTCCCGCGCTCCATCCGGAGCTGTGGCCATCGAACGGGCTCCTGCTGATCGACGGGGCGGATGGGCTGGACGATGGGCAGTGGGCGCAGGTGGCGCGCGCGCTCGATCAGCACCCGCAGCCGGTGATCTTCGCGTTGCGCGGCCGCTCGCCGGAGCCCACGTACTTCATCATCACCGAGTCCGCGCGCGAGCCCATGCCCTCGTCGCAGTCGCTGGTCACGGCCACCGGAGGGAAGCTGCCGCTGGGCATCGCCGAGGCAGCGGACTTCGTGGCGGCGCTCGAGGCGCCCGACGAGGACGTGCTCCGCGTGCTGGCGACACATCTGCTGCAGGGCCGCGTGCGAGACGACCTCCGGGTGGGCCTCGCCGAGTCGCTGGCGGAGCTGGCTTCCGGCTCCGGGCGAGGCGCGCACGAGCTGGTGGCGCTGGTGCGGCGCGTTCCGCCGGGTGCGCAGCGCGTGGACGAGCCGGCCGGTTTCAGGGGCCGGCGCAAGTCGAAGAAGAAGGTCGAGCCGAAGTGAGTTCCCTCCACGAGATGACGATCCTGCGGCTGGGGCGCGTCGAATACGAGGACGGCCTGAAG
>CAZCWA010000239.1:0-7825 GCA_964502265.1 uncultured Myxococcaceae bacterium
CGCAAGGTGGCGCTGCGCGACTACCTCGACGACCTGCTCTTCCCGGTGCCGATGCAGAAGATGAAGGTCGGCGCGCTCAGCGGCGGCGAGCGCAACCGGCTGCTGCTGGCGCGGCTCTTCCTCGAGGGCGCCAACGTGCTGGTGCTCGACGAGCCGACCAACGATCTCGACATCGTGACCCTCGCGGTGCTCGAGCGCATGCTGATGGCCTTCACCGGGAGCGTGCTGCTGGTCACCCACGACCGGTACTTCCTCGACAAGGTCGCCACCTCCATCCTCGCCTTCGAGGGGAGCGGGCGGGTGGTGCGCTACGAGGGCAACTACTCGCTCTACCGGACCCTGAAGGCGCAGGGCGAGGCGCAGCAGAAGGCCGCGCAGACGGCGTCAACGCCCACGCCCACCCCGTCTGTCGCAACGCCCGCCCCCACCACCGCGCCCGCGACGCAGAAGGGGAAGGGCGCGCGGCTCGGCTACAAGGAGCAGCGCGAGCTGGACGGGATGGAGGAGGCGATCGCGAAGGCGGAGGCGAAGAAGGCCGAGCTGGAGGCGACGCTGGCCGCGCCCGAGACGTACACCGACCGCGCGGATGAGGTGCAGGACCTGATGTCGAAGCTCGAGGCCGCGACGAAGGAGGTCGACCGGCTCTACGTGCGGTGGGAGGAGCTGCAGACGAAGGCGGAAGGGTAGGGCCCCCGTCACCTGCGCTTGAGCGCGTGCACCAACCGCTCGCAGAGCGCGACCCGCTCGGCCTCCGATCCCTCGAGCTGCGGAAGGTCCGCCCGCAAGCGCGCGAGATCGAAGCCGCCTGCCTCGAGCAGCTCGCCCTCCTCGTCGTAGATCCGCGAGAGCCCTTCGGCGGTGAGCTCGGGGTGGAACTGGAAGCCGTACGCGCGGCCGATCCGGAACGCCTGCTGCGTGTAGCGATCGGTCGAGGCGAGCAGCACCGCGTCCGGGACGGGGGAGTGGGTGTCCTCGTGCCAGTGCGCCACGCGCGTCTTCGGGCGCACGCCGGCGATGACCGGATCCTCGAGCCCCGCTTTCGTCCAACGCACCGGCGCCACGCCCACCTCGAGCCCGTTCTTCCCCGCGAAGACCTGTGCGCCCGCGGCGTGGGCGAGAAGCTGCGCCCCCAGCCCGATTCCCAGCGAAGGCCTGTCCGCCGCCAGCCGTTCGGCGAGCATCGTCACCTCGTGGTGGAGGAAGGGGTGCGCCGCGGCGTGTGACAGCGACATCGCTCCACCGAGCACCACCACCAGTTCGGCGGACGCGTCCTCGTAGCGGACCTCGCGGAAGCGGTGGACCAGGGTGAAGCCGGCGGCCTTCAACGCCGGCTCGAGCAGCCCGGGCCCGACGAAGGTCTCGTGCTGAAGGAGGATCGCGCGCATCGGTTCCTTCTATCTCTGGTCCGTGCGGTCGGCGCTCGCCTTGCGAAGTGCGTGCAGATCCGCGCCGACGATCGCCTCGAGGTGCCGGGTGATCTTCGCGGCGTCCCAGTCCCACCACTTCAGCTCCAGCAGCGCGGCGATGACCTCGTCGTCGAACCGCTTGCGCAGCGGCTTCGCGGGGTTTCCGCCCACGATGGTGTAGGGCGCCACGTCCGAGGTGACGACGGATCCCGCGGCCACGATCGCGCCGTCGCCAATCGTCACGCCCGGCATCACGAGCGCCTCGTAACCGAGCCACACGTCGTTGCCGACCACCGTGTCGCCCTTGTTGGGGAGGTCCTCCATCGCCGGCGTCACGCGCTCCCACCCGTTGCCGAAGATGTTGAACGGGTAGGTGGAGAAGCCGCTCATCTTGTGGTTGGCGCCGTTCATGATGAAGCGCACGCCGCGCGCGATGGCGCAGAACCTCCCGATGACGAGCCGGTCTCCGATGAACGGGAACAGGTAGAGCACGTTCCGCTCGAAGTCCTCCGAGCCGGCCGGGTCGTCGTAGTAGGTGTACTCGCCGATGAGGATCTGCGGGTTCTTCACCGTGTTGCGGATGAAGCAGACCTGCGGGAAGCCTTCCATCGGGTGGACGGTGTCCGGGCTCGGGCCCTTGGGCAGCAAAGGCATGCGGCGAATCCTAGAGCACCACCTCGGCGCGGACGTCCTTTCCGTACGCCTCCCGCAGCTTTTCCGCCGCTTCACGCGCCGCCGGCGAGTCCGTCTCCGGCACGCGGATCTGGAGCACCAGGTAGAAGTCCCCCGTCCCGCCGCCCTTGAGGTGGGGCACGCCCCGTCCGCGCAGGCGCATCTTCCGGCCGCTCTGCGATCCCGGCGGGATCCGCACCGTGACGTCGCCGCCGAAGGTGGGCACCCGCACCTCGCCGCCCAGCATCGCCTCCGTCACCGTCACCGGCAGGTCGAGGTAGAGATCGTCTCCCTCGCGCCGCACCAGCGGGTGGTCCTCGATCTCGGTCTCGATGAAGAGGTCCCCCGGCCCGCCGCCGCGGACACCCGCCGCGCCCTGGCCCGCGAGCCGCACCTTCGAACCGGTCTGGACGCCCGCAGGGATCTTCACCGTCACCCGCGAGGTCTGCTCCACCCGCCCGTCCCCGCCGCAGGTTCCGCACGGCTTCGCGGAGCGCCCGCTGCCGCCGCAGGTGGGGCAGGGCCTCGAGAACTGGAGCGGCCCGAACCCCGCGCGCGCCTGCCCCGATCCGCCGCAGGTGGTGCAGGTGGTCGCAGGTCCCGCCGCGCCCTTGCCCGAGCAGGTCCCGCACGTCCCCGGCCGCGTCACCTGCAGCGCGCGCTCCGTCCCCAGCACCGCCTCGGCGAGCGTGAGCACCACCCGCGCGTTCATGTCCTCGCCGCGCGCAGGGCCGCTGGCCGCCGCCTGCCCGCCCATCACGTCGCCCACGTCGAAGCCCACGCCGCCGCCGCCCGCCCCGCCGCGCCGCCCCGCGTTGCCGAAGATCTGGCCGAACAGATCGCCCAGGTCCACGCCCTCGCCGAAGGGCATCCCGCCCATGCCGCCGCCGGACGACTGCGCCGAGCGGTAGGCGCGATAGGCCTCCGCCTTCTGCGCGTCGAAGCCCATCTTCAAGGCGTCGTCGCCGAACTCGTCGTAGAGCTTGCGCTTCTGCGCGTCGGACAGGACCTCGAACGCCTGGTTGACCTCCTTGAACTTCTCCTCGGCGGCGGTGTCCCCGGGGTTGACGTCCGGGTGGTACTTCTTCGCCGCCTTCCGGTAGGCCTTCTTGATCTCTTCGGGGGAGGCCGAACGACCGACCCCGAGCACGCTGTAGAAGTCCGTCGCCATTCCGCACCTACCGTAACCAGCCGGCACCGCCGCGCCAGTCGCGGGGCGTGTATAAGCTGGTGCTTCGGATGTCTCGCTTCGTGCGCCGCCTTCTCACCGCGCTGCTCCTGCTCTCCGCCACGGGCCTGCTCCGCACCCGGACCGCGCACGCGCAGAGCGCCCCGATCACCGCCGGGCAGCCCGAGGTCATCGACCGGGTGGTGGCGGTGGTCCAGCTCCGCCAGGGCGTGGCCGAGCGCCGCGCCGGAACGCCGCGTGCGCCGCCGGATGTGATCTCCCTCTCCGGGCTGGAGTTCGAGGCGAGGGTGGCGCTGGTGCAGCGCGGGGCGAGGCGGGCGGCCACCGAGGACCTGGACGAGACCGCGCTGCGGGCGGCGCTGGAGCACGCCATCAACGAGCGGCTGCTCGCCGGGGAGGCGGAGATGCTCCAGTCCTTCCGGGTGGAGCCTGCGGAGGTGGACGCAGCGCTCAAGGCCTTCCGCGATCGCTTCGTCACCGAGCGCGAGCTGCGCGAGTTCCTCGCCCGGCATGAAGCGGACGTGCCCGCACTCGCCCGTGTGCTCGAGCGGAGCCTGCGCGCGGCCAAGGTGCTCGACGGCAAGGTCCGGCTCCGCGCCCAGGTGTCCGAGGCGGAGGTGCGGGCGTACTTCGAGAAGCAGCGCGCGCGGCTGGACGGGGACTACGAGACCCTGCGCCCGCTCCTGCGCGAGCGGCTGATGCGGGACCGCTACGCCGAGCTGGTGAAGGGGGAGCTGGAGGCCTTGCGGCGCACGCACGAGGTGCGCAAGGTCGCGCCCTTCGCCCGCTCGAGGACCGTCCCGGAGGAGCGCGGATGAGGAAGATGGCCGAGCCCCGCGCGCAGGTGTCGCTGCGGCGGATGGTGGAGTCGGACCTGGAGGAGGTGCTGGCGCTGCAGTCGCGCTGCTTCACCAACCCGTGGTCCCCGGACCTCGTCCGGCGCGAGCTCACCCACGACTGGTCCACCGTGCTGGTGGCGGAGGAGGGCGGCCGGGAAGAGCGGAGGCTGGTGGGCTTCCTCATCTACTGGGTGGTGCACGACGAGGTGCACATCCTCAACATCGCCACCGATCCGCGGGTGCGCCGCCGCGGCATCGCCCGGACGCTGCTCGAGCGGGCGTTGAAGGCCGGGCGCGAACGGAGCTGCCGGCTCGCCACGCTGGAGGTGCGCCGCAGCAACCTCGCCGCGATCGAGCTCTACCGCGCCTTCGGGTTCCGCTCGGTCGGGGTGCGGCCGAATTACTATGTCGATGAACGCGAGGATGCCATCGTCATGCTCTGCGACCTCTGATAGGAGGGGCCCCGGAAGAGGCCGCGGACGGTCGCAGTTGGAGATGCTGCTCGTGGCGCTTGACACGTCCGAGGGGCACCCCTATAAGCGCCCTCCTTTTTTGGATGTAGGTCTAAGAGCGGAAGCCAATGCCGACGATCAGCCAGTTGGTCCGTAAGGGCCGTGAGAAGTTGAATTACAAGGGCAAGAGCCCCGCCCTCAAGGAGTCCCCGCAGAAGCGGGGCGTGTGCACGCGCGTGTACACCACCACTCCGAAGAAGCCGAACTCGGCGCTCCGCAAGGTGGCGCGTGTCCGGCTCACCAACGGGATCGAGGTCACCTCGTACATCCCGGGCGTGGGGCACAACCTCCAGGAGCACTCCGTGGTGATGATCCGCGGCGGCCGTGTGAAGGATCTGCCGGGCGTCCGTTACCACATCATCCGCGGCACGCTGGACTCCGTCGGCGTGGCGAATCGCAAGCAGAGCCGCTCCAAGTACGGCGCCAAGCGGCCCAGCTAACCTCTCTCACTACGTCAGGAAGTCGCAATGCCTCGTCGTCGCGTAGCCGCCAAGCGGCGTATCAACCCCGATCCGAAGTACCAGGATCGGCTCGTTTCGAAGTTCATGAACGACCTCATGCGGCAGGGCAAGAAGTCCACCGCAGAGCAGATCTGCTACGGCGCCATGACCCTCGTCGAGGAGCGGGCGAAGGAAGATCCGCTCAAGATGTTCAAGAAGGCGCTGGACAACGTCAAGCCGGTGCTCGAGGTCAAGAGCCGCCGGGTGGGCGGTGCCACCTACCAGGTGCCGGTGGAGGTCCGCCAGGACCGCCGCGTGGCGCTCGGCATGCGCTGGCTCATCACCTACGCCAAGGCGCGCGGTGAGAAGACCATGGTGGAGAAGCTGGCCGGCGAGATCATGGACGCCGCCAACAACCGCGGCAACGCGGTGAAGAAGCGCGAAGACACGCACAAGATGGCGGAGGCCAACAAGGCCTTCTCGCACTACCGCTGGTAGTCGCGGCGCCGTCGCGCTGAACGCACTGCATCTCCTTCGGCCGCGGAGCCCGACAACGGCCCGCGGCCGTCGTGTTTTCTGAAACCGACCCCTGGAGGGGCCCATGCCTCGCGAGTACCCGCTCGAGCGCTACCGGAACATCGGCATCATGGCGCACATCGATGCCGGCAAGACCACCACCACCGAGCGGATCCTCTTCTACACCGGCACCATCCACAAGATGGGCGAGGTGCACGACGGCACCACCACCACCGACTGGATGGTGCAGGAGCGCGAGCGCGGGATCACCATCACCTCGGCGGCGATCACCGCGTTCTGGCCGCGGCACGACGTCAAGCACCGGATCAACATCATCGACACGCCGGGGCACGTGGACTTCACCATCGAGGTGGAGCGGTCCCTGCGCGTGCTCGACGGCGCGGTGGCGGTGTTCGACGGCGTGAACGGCGTGGAGCCGCAGACCGAGACGGTGTGGCGGCAGGCGGACAAGTACCGGGTCCCGCGCATCTGCTTCATCAACAAGATGGACCGGGTGGGCGCGGACTTCCGCATGAGCGTGGAGTCCATCAAGGATCGGCTCGGCGCGCGGCCGGTGCCGGTGCAGCTCCCGCTGGGCACCGAGGACAAGCACCGGGGCGTGGTGGACCTGGTCTCGATGAAGGCGCTGGTCTTCAGCGACTCCGAGATGGGCTCCACCTACGAGCTGCAGGAGATCCCCGAGGAGCTGCGCGAAGACGCCGAGGCCGCGCGCGCCGAGCTCCTCGAGATCGCCGCCGAGCAGGACGACGCGCTCACCGAGAAGTACCTCGAGGGCCAGGAGCTCACCGAGGCGGAGATTCGCACCGCGCTGCGCAAGGGGACCCTGGCGCTGCGGATCTTCCCCGTCTTCTGCGGCTCGGCGTTCAAGCACAAGGGCGTGCAGCCGCTCTTGGACGGGATCGTGGACTACCTCCCCTCGCCTCTCGAGGTGCCGCCGGTGAGGGGGCATGACCTCAAGGGGAACGAGGCCACCCGCGAGACCAGCGACAAGGCCCCGTTCAGCGCGCTGGCGTTCAAGATCATGAACGAGCAGCACGGCACGCTGACCTTCCTGCGGGTGTACTCGGGGAAGCTGGAGGCGGGCACGCAGGTGTTCAACTCGGCCAAGGGCGTGAAGAGCCGGGTGGGGCGCCTTCTGCAGATGCGCGCGGACAAGCGGGAGGAGCTGCAGGAGGTCTGGGCGGGGGACATCTGCGCCGCGGTGGGCCTGAAGAACACCGTCACCGGCGAGACCCTCTGTGACGAGAAGAACCCCATCCTGCTGGAGAAGATGGAGTTCCCGGACCCCGTGATCGACGTCGCGATCGAGCCGAAGACCAAGGCGGACCAGGACAAGCTCAACGAGGCGATGCAGAAGCTCTCGGTGGAGGATCCCTCCTTCCGGGTGCGCACCGATCCGGAGACGGGGCAGACGATCATCGCCGGGATGGGCGAATTGCACCTGGAGATCATCGTCGACCGGCTCTTGCGCGAGCACAACGTGAAGGCGAACGTGGGCAAGCCGCAGGTCAGCTACCGCGAGACGATCACCCAGGAGGCGAAGGCCGAGGGCAAGTACATCAAGCAGTCCGGCGGCAAGGGCATGTACGGCCACGTGGTGCTGAAGGTGGGCCCCAACGAGGCCGGCAAGGGGTTCAGCTTCACCAACTCGATCACCGGCGGGGTGATCCCCCAGGAGTTCATCCCCGCGATCGAGAAGGGGGCGTCCGAGGCGATGAACTCGGGCGTGGTGGCCGGCTACCACATGGTGGACGTGAAGGTGGAGCTGCTCGACGGGTCCTTCCACGAGGTGGACTCGAGCGAGGTGGCCTTCCGGATCGCCGCGTCGATGGCGTTCAAGGACGCCTGCCGCGCCGCGGGGCCGGTGCTGCTGGAGCCGGTGATGAAGTGCGAGATCGTCACCCCGGACGAGTTCATGGGCGACGTGATCGGCGACGTCAACGCGCGGCGCGGGAAGATCAACGCCATGAACCCGCGCCACGGCGTGCAGGCGATCGACGCGCACGTGCCGCTCTCGCAGATGTTCGGCTACGCCACCGATCTGCGCTCGCGCTCGCAGGGCCGGGCCACGTACACGATGCAGTTCAGCCACTACGCCGCGATCCCCGAGGCGGTGCAGCGGGAGATGGTCAGCCGGGGCTACTAGCTGCCTTTAGGGCAGCGCGAAGAGGACAGGATGAGCAAGGAAAAGTTCGACCGTTCGAAGCCCCACGTGAACATCGGCACCATC
>CAZCWA010000240.1:0-7765 GCA_964502265.1 uncultured Myxococcaceae bacterium
TCTCGTCCACCGACTGCGCGTTGCGGAGGATGAAGTGCGCCAGCGCGCGCTCGAGCTCCTGCGCCGTCTGCCACCGCACCGCCGGATCGCGGGCGAGCGCCTTCATCACCACCGCGTCGAGCTCAGGTGCGACGTCCGCGTTCAGCCGGCCCGGCGGGGCGATCATGCTCTGCTGCACCGCGCGCAGCACCGCCACGTCGCTGTCGCCTTCGAAGAGGCGGCCGCCGGTGAGCATCTCCCACAGCACCACGCCCAGCGCGAACACGTCGGTGCGCGCGTCCACGTTCTCGCCGCGCGCCTGCTCCGGCGACATGTACGCGAACTTCCCCTTCAACATGCCCGGCGAGGTGAGCTTGTTGCCCGCCTTGGCGATGCCGAAGTCCGTCAGCTTGATCGCCCCCTCCCAGGAGAGGAGGACGTTGTGCGGCGTGACGTCGCGGTGGACGAGGTGGATCGGCTGGCCGCGGTCCGTCAGCCGGTGCGCGTAGTGCAGCCCGCGGGCGACCTCGAGGCCGATGTGCGCGACGAGCACCGGCGGCATCGGCACCATGCGCTCGCGCGACTTGCGGCGCACGTCCCACAGCGACCGGCCGCGGACGTACTCCATGGCCAGGTAGAACGTGTCCTCGAACCTGTCGAAGTCGAAGATCTGGACGATGTTCGCGTGGTTCAGCCTCGAGGCCAGCCGCGCCTCGGCGATGAACATCTGCACGAACGACGGGTCGGTGGCGAGGAAGCCGCGCACCCGCTTGATCACGACCTCCTTCTCGAAGCCCTCCGGCCCCCGCACCGAGGCGAGGTAGATCTCCGCCATCCCGCCTTCGGCGAGCTTGCGCTTGACGACGTACTTCCCGATGGGCGTCCCAGGCCCCAACCCATCCGCCATCTAGTTGAACCTCACGGGCTCACGCTGGATGTCCTGACCGGGCCGCACGTACACCGTCTTGCGGATGGGGCCGTGGACGGGGTGCCGGAAGGTGCAGTCGTGCGCGCCGGCGGAGAGCTGGATCGCCTCGAAGGGGACGTCCTTGAACGCCGAGCCGTTGCACGAGAACTCGGCGCGCTCCCCGAGCGGCAACACGACGAAGAGCACCGACCCCGCCCCTCGCGCAGCCACCGAGCTGCCGGAGCCGGAGCCCGGGCCGGAGTTCGTGTTCGCACCCGGGCCTGCGCCCGCGCCGTCCTGGTTCCTCGTCCCCGCCGCCGCCACCGTCCCGCCGCTGCCCGCCCCCTGCCCCGCGCTCGCGGCCGCCTGCGCCGAGCTCCCACCGCCCCCGCCACGCCGGCGCTCGAGCTTTGCCACCAGCTCCCGGCCGCCCGCCTCCCCCGCGACGATGTTCCGCTCCGCCGGAAGGTGCCCCGCCAGCTCCGCGCGCACGGACAGCTCCGTCCCCGGCGGCACCTTGACGGTCACCGGCGCCAGTCCCTCCGCCCGGCCGTTGACGGTCAGCGCGGCGCCCGGCGGATCCGTCACCAGCTCCACCGCCACCTCGACCTTCACCGGCGCGGCCGGCTCGTTCCCGGAGATGGACACCGCGGGCGACAGGGGCGCGAGCCGCACCGGCCCCACCTCGATCGCCCCGGTGGCGGGAACGGTCACGCTCACGAGCTCCTCGCGGAAGCCCTCGCGGGTGATCCGCAACGCGTAGGCGCCCTCCGGCCGCGGCGGCAGCACCGTCGGCGTGGGCTGAACGACCGGCGCACCATCCCAGGTGAGCCTCGCCCCCGGCGGATCGGTCAGCACCGTCACCTGCGCGAGCGGCGCGCCTCCTCCAACCGACATCCACCACACGCCCACGCCCAGCAGCGCCAGCACCGCCACCGCCGCGCCCACCCGCACCGCCTTCGACGACGACGACGACGACGAAGAAGAAGACGAACGTTTCGGGGTTCCGCCTCCGGTGCGGCTGACCTCGGTGACCCGCGGGCTCGTCTCCGCCGGAAGCTCGGGGTGCGGCCGCGCCGAGCTGCCGCCTCGGGGCCCAGTCGGGTGGCCTCGGGACGCGCGGACGTGGCTGCGGCTCGGGCGTTCGGGGCGCTGATGGGTGGTGAGATCCACCGGGACCGCGGAAGGCCCCGCAGAAGAGCCTCCCGCGAACCGCCCTCCACCGGTGGGGGAGCGCCCCGCACGGCTCGACGGGGTGCGGATGTCTTCGGCGATCGGCGTGCCGTGCGGCGCCTCCTGCGCGAGCCGCTCGGCGTAGAGCTCCTTGAGGTATGCCGCCACGTGCGCGGTGCTCGCCGGCTGCTGGTTCTCGATGAGCCAGTTCTCCACCGCGAGCTGGAACGACAGCGCGTCCTGGTAGCGATCCTCGGGCGACTGCGTCAGCGCCCGGAGCACCACCTCGTCGAGGCTCCGCGGCACGCGCGGGCTGACCTGCGAGGGCGGCACCACCTGACACGCCATCACCGCCTGCAGCGTCTGCACGTCGTTGTTGCGCTTGAACAGGCGCGTCCCGGTCAGCAGCTCGTAGAGCACCACGCCCAGCGCGAAGATGTCCGTGCGCGCGTCCACGTCCCGCGAGCCGGTCGCCTGCTCCGGCGACATGTACGAGTACTTCCCCTTCAGCACGCCCGACCGCGTGTGCGTGGCCTTGTCCACCGCCTTGGCGATGCCGAAGTCCACCACCTTCACCGTGCCCTCGAACGACACGAGGATGTTCTGCGGCGAGATGTCCCGGTGGACGATGTTCAGGGGCCGTCCGCCGTCGCTCCGCTTGTGCGCGTAGTCCAGCCCGCTGGCCGCGTCCGCGATCACCCGCAGCACCACCGGCACCGGCAGCGATCCGCCCTGCTGCTCCGCCCGCCGCCACACCCGGCGGAGGTCTTCGCCGTGGATGTACTCCATGGCGATGTAGAAGGACCCGTCCTGCTCCCCGAGGTCGTAGATCTGGACGATGTTCGGGTGGTTCAGCCGCGCGGCGATCTTCGCCTCGTCGAGGAACATCTGGACGAAGTCCTCGTTCTCGGCGAGGTGCGGCAGGATCCGCTTCACCACGCAGAGCCGCTCGAAGCCCTCGATGCCCCGGTGGCGCGCCAGATAGATCTGGGCCATCCCACCCGTGGCGAGCTTCTTCACCAGCTCGAATTGGCCGTAACGTTCCGAGGACACGAGCGCAGAACGGACCCTGACTGCGCGACGGGTGCGACCCGCCGCCCTGGACCCGGGAAAACCGAAGAAAAATCGTAGGCTGTCCGAGCGGAGGGGTCAAACACAGGACATCCGAATTGATGCCCTGCGTCACGCCGGACCCACCCCGGGGCCCGGGTCAGGGCTTGTGCTGGGCGCGACGCGGCGAAGCCTGCATCTCCCGCGTCTCCCTCATCAGCGCCTCGAGATCGTCGAGCTGGCGCTGGAGCACGCTCATCAGGAGCGGCTGGTCGTCCACCTGATCGAAGAGGTGGAGCACCCGGTCCACGCGCCGCTCGATCTCGCCCGCACGCTCGGGGCTGATGCGGCGGAGCAGCAGGTCCGCCCCGGCCTCCAGCAGCACCCGCACCACCGCGTCCCGAGACCCGAGCTTCTCGCGCTGGCGCTGGCCCTCGCCCTGGATCACCCGCAGCCTGGGGCCCGCGGACGGCGCCGGCGCTGAGCGGACGGGGGACTCCGGAACGGCGGTCCGGCGCGGGGAGGCAGGCACCTGCGGCACCACGCGCGCGCCCGCCGAGACCTCTCCTTGCCCGCCGAAGAGCGGCAGCTCGAACTGTGCGCGATCGTCCTTCCGGGTGCCGCTCATGGGTGATGCCTCCTTGCGGCCCGTTGTGCCCCAGCTCCGGCGGGGCTCCAACTTTCCCGCCTTTGCCACAGCCCGCACCATGGCTGTAGCACGCAGGGCCGACAGCGCCGCCCGGGCCCGATTTTCAGGCCCCGGAGGCGCTCCGGAGGCGCTCGGGACGGGCACCGGAGGCGCCTACCGGCAGCTACCGCGGTAGCTCACCTCGACCACCGCGCCGGCCGCCGGACGAGGCGAGAACCGCACCTGGTTCGTCCCCGGGTCGTAGCTCCAGCCGCCGGCCAGGGGCGACCCGTTCACCTGCACCTCGACCGAGCCGGACTCCGGGGTCCCCGAGAGCGGGAAGGCGTCCTGCGGCGAGAAGGCCTTGTTCGCCACCTGGGCGAGCAGCGGCGCGTAGTCCGGCGCGCACACCGAGAGCACGTCACCGCCGGTCTGCCGGGCCGCGTCCGCGTAGCGGGTGCCGGTGCCGCCCGCAGTGGCGCAGCTCGAGGCGGTGGGCGCGATGGCGTAGATCGCCGACCGCTGCGGCTGCCCGCGTCCCTTGAGCGTGCGCAGCCAGTCCACGTAGCTGTCCACGCTGTCCGGCGAGTGGTCGTCCTCGTCGCCCACGAACACCACCGCCAGCGCCGCCTCGCTGCGCAGGAAGCCCGCGTTGCCGTCGTTGGGCAGCGGCGTGCGCGGATCGTCCACGCTGTTCACCAGGGGAGCGCTGAGCGCGCGGCGCAGGGCCTCGAAGCCCTGCTCAACGTTCGCGCACTGGCCCACCTGCACGTTCTGCTGCAGCAGCGCCACGAGGTTCGCCGTCGTCGAGGTGAGGATGCGAGGCGCCGAGTTGTCCGCGGGGAACAGCCGCCCCGCCTCGCCGCCCATCGCCCCGCCCGGGCAGGTGGCGGATGCAGGGTCGATCCCGGTGGTCGTCACCGCCACCCGCAGGTCCACGTTCGACTGCTGCGCGCTGTCGACGAAGGACGGGATGGCGCTCACCAGCCGCGGGTGCTCCTCGACCATCGAGGCGGTGTTGTCGACGACGAAGAGCACGTCGACCTTGTTGCCGTCCTGCTGCACGAAGGTGTCGGTGCGCTCGCCGGACTCGGTGAGCTCCCCGATGAGCGAGACCAGCAGCGGCTGCGCCAGCCCGTCCACCCCCAGGAAGAGCGGCGAGACGTTCAGGCCCGTCACCGTGGGCGAGTGCTCCAGCGTCAGCGTGACCGCGTCACCCGGATCGAGGATCCGCGGGTAGCTCCCGGGCTGAGAGGCGATGCGGAACTGCCCTTCGGTGGTGCCCTCTCCGATCGTCACCGAGGTGAGCGACGCCGGCACGCTGCACTGGTTCATCACCGTGGTGGTCATCGTGGGCGAAGGGCACTCCGGCCGGCTGATCCCGAAGTCCACGTAGGTCGGCGTGGCGACGAGACAGGCGTCTTCGGAGTGCGCCACCAGCGGCACACGGATCGTCGGCTGGGTGGGGTGCTGCTGGGTGATGCGCAGGCTCCCGGAGAACGATCCGCCCTCGGGCGGCGCGCGGAAGGCGACCATGAAGCTGAAGTAGTAGCCCGCGTGGACGACCACCCCGGGGAGGCTCCCGCCCGGCATCGAGAAGCGGCCGCCCGCGCTGTCGTGCAGCTCGATGTTCTTCACCGGGCACACGTCGGGGCCGATGTTGTGGATCTTCACCGCGAGGACGCCCTCCTCGCCCGGACGCACGGTGCCGAAGTCCAGCCGCTCGGGCGTGATCGCGAGCTGACAGGGCGGGTGCGTGGTCGCCGTGCCCGCCACCTCCACCCGCGCCAGGCTCCCGCGGAATCCGGAGGTCCGGATGCCCACGCCCAGCGCGTGTTCGCCCTCGCGCGTGGGCTCGAACCAGACGCGGAAGGTGAGCTCCTCACCGGCGAGCAGCTCGCGCGGGAGCGGCGGCGGCGACACCTCGAACTGCTCCATGCCGCCCACCCCGGTGGTGGACGGGCCGGGCGCGATCTCGGTGATCGTCAGGGGCGCGCTGTTCGAGGAGCCGCAGTTCTTCACCGTGATCACCACCGACTCCCGCGAGCCGACCGGCATGGAAGCGAAGCGGAACTCGCCCGGAGACACGCAGACCTCCGCCGCGCCGCCGAAGCCGAACATCGGGACGCGGAGCTCCGGGTTGCGCGCGCTCTGGGTGGTGAAGACGGCCTCACCCTCCGCGCCGCCCATGTGGCCGGGGCTGTAGCGGAAGGTGAACTCCCGCTCCTCCCCGCCCTGCAGCGTCACCGGCGCCGAGCCATCGACGTGGGTGAAGCCGGGGTTGGTCCCTTCGGTGAGCGAGAGCCCGCGCAGCTCCTGCGGCTCGGTGGAGAGGTTGCGGATCGTGGTGGTGAGCAGCGCCTCCTGGTCCATCGGCACCTGGCCGAAGTCGAGCTCCGCAGGCTCGGCCACCAGCGCCTTGTCGAGCCCCTCCGCGAGCAGGATGACGAGGTGATCCACGCAGCCGTCGCACAGGCTCACCGCCAGCGCCGCGTCCTTGCGCCCCGCCGCGGTGGGCCGGAACGTCACCGGCAGCTCGCCGCGCGTTCCCGGCTCGAGCACCAGCCTGTCGGCGTGGAACTCGGAGGCGTGCGCGCCGATCGCCTCGGGACGGAAGGTCAGGGTGAGGTCGCTGGTGTTCTCGAGGGTGAGCATCCGCACCTTCTCGGTGCCCAGCTCGATCCGCCCGAAGTCGAGCCGCGACTCCACTACCCGCGCGCCCGCGTCCACGCCCACGCCGCGGATGGGCACACGGAACACCGGCTCCTCCTTCGAGTCCGAGCGGACGACGAAGAACGCCGGCAGGTCGCCGCCGCGCCGGGGCCGGAACTTGATCGACACGTCACAGGCGGCGCCCGGCATCACGTTGTGCGGGCCGTCGTCCACGAAGGAGGCCAGGTACGCGCCGTCCTCGTCCTCGACCCACACCTCGAGGATGTTGAGGCTCGACCGCCCCACGTTCTGCAACGATGCCTTCAGCGTCCGGCTCGCGTGCACCGGCACCCGCTGGAAGTCCGTGTCGCCCACGAACATCAGCCGCGCGTCGGCCACCGCCGGACGCTCGCGATCCGCACAACCCGCGGCGAATACGGCCACACACCCGGCCGCCGCCACCCAAAGAGCCGCCCCCCTCATGATGCCTCCCCCGTCCCCTGCAACCCCTGGTCGCCGGCGCGAGCCTGGAAGCCCGCTCCACCAACCAGCCCTGCGCGAAGGTAGGGACGGGACTTGACCGCGCCAACCGCCCGGTCCGTCACCCGGGGCGGCGGAGTGTCAGGTGATGGGAGGCTGCGTCGCGTGAAGCGCGCTCAGCGGGTGCGGCCCACCCCGTCCCGGTCGTCGAAGGAGGTGCCGGTCCGCCCCACCCCGTCGAGGTCCTCCCAGCCGGACTCGTCTTCCTCCGCCTCGGGTCTGCCCGCGTCGCCGGCCCCGCCGACGCCCGTGGCAATCCCCGGATCCGACCCGCCCCAGTCGACGCCGCCGGGCTGACTCTGATGATCGACCCCGCCGGACGAGTCGGGCGAGGCCACCGCGCCGTCTCCCCCCGGCCCGGGCGCGCCGCCGCCAAAGAAGGGGGACGTCTCTGTGGGAGGCGCGGTGGGCGCAGGCTGCGTTCCTGCCGCGCCCGAGCCCCTGTCGGTGCCGAACACGGTCCCGGTCCCCGGGCCCAGATCGGAACGGATGCCGCTGTCGGTGGCCCGGTCGTCCGGCTCGCCCCGCGCGTCTCCCACCCCGGTCCCGGTGCCGACGCCGGTGTCCGTTCCTGATCCCACTCCGGCGCCCGTGTCCACCCCAGCCCCCACACCCGAGCCCGGCACGCCGACCGCCGGTGTCTGCGGCAGCGTGTCGGCCGCCCCTGCCGCGTCGCCGGAGTTGGTGCCGGTCCGCGGCTGTGACCCGGCCGGGGCCTCCGGCGCGCCCGAGCTCACCGATCCGAACGAACCGTCACCGGGCTGGGACCCCGCTGGGGCGTCCACCGCCCCGCCCCGCGAACCCGAGCCCCCAACGCCCTCGCCCGCGGCACCCGT
>CAZCWA010000241.1:0-7733 GCA_964502265.1 uncultured Myxococcaceae bacterium
GCGTGCACCAGCGCGTAGTCCGGCGCCACGCAGGTCTGCCCCGCGTTGACGAACTTGCCCCACGCGATGCGCTCCGCCGCCGCCTGCACGTCCGCGGTCTCGTCGATGATCGCCGGCGACTTGCCACCCAGCTCCAGCGTCACCGAGGCGAGGTGCTCGGCCGCCTTCTGCATCACCTTCTTCCCGATGCGCGGGCTGCCGGTGAAGAAGAAGTGATCGAAGGGCAGCTCGAGCAGCGCGTCCGCCACGGCGATGCCACCGGTGACGCAGGCGACCTCACGCGGATCGAACGCCTCGCGGATGACGGCCTGCAGCGCCTCCGCCGAGCGCGGCGCCTTCTCCGACGGCCGTACCAGGACGCAGTTGCCCGAGGCCACCGCGGGGATGATCGGCGCCGCGGCGAGGTGGAAGGGGTAGTTCCAGGCGCCCAGCACCAGCACCACCCCGCGCGGCTCGTAGCGGATCTCGGCGCGGGTGCCGGCGAGCAACATCGGCGTGGGGACCGCCCTCGGCGAGAGCCAGTCCTCCAGGCGCGCGCGCACGTGCGAGAGCTCCATCAGCACCGGCTGCAATTCGGTGAGGTCGAACTCGGCGGCGGGCTTTCGGAAGTCCTCGAACGCCGCCTGCGCCAGCCGGTCCCGGTGCGCGAGCAGCGTGGCGCGGAACCTGTCCAGCCGCTCGAGGCGCTCCGTCACCGTCGTCTTCGCCATCTCCCAGCGGTGCGCGCGCAAGCCCTCGAAGAGCACGCGGACCTGGCCGATGACCTGCGCGTCATCTCCAACGTCCAGCGCGGGTTCGGCGGCTTCGAGCAGGGAGGCGTTCATGGGGCAGTGAAATGCCGGGCGTTCGCTGCCATTTCAAGCATTCGTGCCGCAGCGCGTCGCCCTGCCTGCCCGCTTGTGGAGCCCGGCAGGTTGTCATAGTGCGCCGGCGATGCAGGGACTGGTGGCGCTGGTGGTGCTGTCGTTGGGCGCGGGGATGCTGGCGCGCCGCTCGAAGCGCTTCCCCCCGCAGACCGCCGAGGCCGTCAACGCGCTGGTCCTGAACGTCGCCCTGCCCGCTCTGGTGCTCCGCTCGATGCACCGCGTGGCGCTCGAGTGGAGCCTCGTCGCGGCCGCCGGAATGTTGTGGCTGCAGTTCCTCCTCGCGGGCGCGCTCTTCCTCGTGATCGGCCGGTGGACCCGCCTGCCGCGAGGCGCCGTGGGCGCGCTGGTGCTCACCGCCGGGCTCTCCAACACCGCCTTCGTGGGGCTCCCGCTGATCGAGGCCACCCTGGGCAAGGGCGCACTGGGCGCCGCCGTGTTCGTCGATCAGGCCGGCTCGTTCCTCGTGGTCGCCACGCTGGGCCTCGCCTTCGCCGCCGCGCTCTCGGGGCGCAAGCTCACGCCGCGCGCGGTGGTCACGCGCCTGCTCGCCTTCCCCGCCTTCCTCGCGCTCATCGCCGCCTTCGCGCTGCGAGGGGTAGCCTTTCCCCTCTGGCTCGACGCCACGTTGCTGCGGCTCGGAGAGCTGCTCACGCCGCTGGCCCTCTTCTCCGTCGGCTTCCAGCTCCGGCTCGGCGGGGTGCGCGAGCGGCTCGGACCTTTGAGCCTCGGGCTCGCCTACAAGCTCGTGCTCTCGCCGGTGCTCTTCGGCGCGCTCTTCCTACTCTTCGAAGACCGCTCGTCGACCACCTGGATGGTCACGGTGATGCAGTGTGCGATGCCGCCGATGGTGACCGGGGGAATCCTCGCCGCGCAGCACGACCTCGACCCGCCGCTCGCCGCCGCCATGGTGGGCGTGGGCCTGCCGCTCTCCGCGATCACGGTGGGCGCCCTCATCGCGCTCCTCGGCTGAGACGGGGCCCTTGACCCCCACACCCACCTCCCTGCGAGGATTGGGCGGAAGTCACCCGCTGTTGCCCCCACATGCCCTCCTTCGCCGCACCTCACCGCACGCCGAACCTCCGCCGGCTGATGCTGCTGACGGTGGTGCTGCTCTACCTGTGGTTCTCGGGCCCGGCGCCGGCGGAGCCCGGTGAGTCGCGCGGTCGCCGTCGGCTTCACGATCCACGCGCGCACGCGAACGAGGCAGGCGGCTGGCACACGGGGCTCCCTTCGCCCTCACGGGCGAGACGGGACCTCGGCACCGTGTCGCAGCGCGTCGCGGCAAGGCGCAGGCCCTCTCGCCGCGGCTGAGCGTTCGGACCATCGTGCCCATATTGAGGGCATGCCGGATCCCGCGATCCTCTTCGACGCGCTGCGGCTCGTCCGCCAGGCGCGCGTCTCGCTCTCCGCACCGCTGGCCCCCGGGTCGCTCTTCCCCGGCCTCTCGGTCAAGGAGGGAACGATCGCGCGGGTGGAGCTGGAGGTGCGAGAGGGCGCGCTCGACCTCGAGGGCGCGAAGGTGGAGCTGCTGCCCGCGCTCGATGGACCGCTGTTCACCCATGTGAAGGAAGTGGGCTTCGGCGCGGATCGCCGGCTCGCGGTGCGCATCGGCGGGTTTCCGGATCTGAAGTTGGGTCCGCCCGTGCCCGCTCGGGTGGACGCGCTGGCGGACTGGCTGCGCGACGGGCTCCCGGGGACGTTCGGCGTGCGCGTGTTCGGGGTGAAGGTCGGTTCGGTGTCGTCGGAGCGCGTGGCCGAGCTCGGGCCGGATCCGCGCGCTCTGCTTCAGGACCCAAACACGCCGGGCGCACCGCAGCTCGAAGGCGTCCGGGTGCAGGTGACCGACGTGGTGCTGGACGAGGGCGTGCTGCTGCTCGGTCCGCTCGGACGGATCCGCATCGGCTGCGACGCGGGCGGCACGCTGGAGGTCGAAGGCGGCGAGCTTCACCTGGAGGCCGACCTGCGATGGTCGGACACGTTCCTCACCCACGGAGACTTCAACGTCTCCGACGCAGAAGGCCGCGGGCGCCTCAGCATCGACGTGCGCTGGAACCAGGACGAGCCGGCACTGCAGGCGCGGGTCGAGTCGCTCTCACTTCGGACCGGCGCGTTCGAGGGCAAGCTCCGCAACGGCGACTTCGTCCGCCTCACGTCCGCACATTGCGAAGGGGGCACGATCGCCCTGAGCACTCCAGGCAACGGGGAGCTGCCGCGCGTCTCCGCCGAGCTGCCGCGCGCAGGAGGATCGCTCGAGCGCGCGAAGGTCACCCTCCCCTTCGAAGGAAGGCCCACGCCGATCGAAGCACGCGACTCTTCATTCGAAGGCCACGTCCACCTCTCCGAAGGCAGCCTGCGGATCGGCGGCGAGGTGACGGTGCACGGCCGCATCGCCCGCTTCCAGCCCAGCGCGGGCGTGGTGGCGCTCGACCTCTACGACTGCGAGCTGGACGGTGACGCGGAGATCTCACTCGACCTGGAGAAGGGCGCCACGTTGATCGGCCGCGGCCTGCGCGCGAGGACCTGCATGCGCGAGGCGTGGCTGCGCGGCTGGCTCGAGCAGGTGCGCATCGACGTGGCAGACGGTTCGACCGCGGAGCTCGATCTCGAGCGGCTGGTGTTGATGCCCTCGGGGCACATGGTGGTCGATGGTGAAGGCGAGCTGTCCTTGCGCCTGCACCGGATGCAGGTGCGTCAGTCCCGCGGCCAGCTCGAGGGTGACGCCGCGAGGATGGAAGGGCGCGCGCGGGTGCGGCTCGACACGCGGGAGGGCGTGGAGCTTTCGGAGGCGCGGATGGGACTCGTCGTCGCGCACTGGGGGCTGGAGCTGCACCTCCCCGTCGGCATCGCCGGCCGGGCGGATGGACGGTGCTCGATTCAACTGGGCGATGCGCGCGTGGACGTCGAACGCGAGCTGTTCGAGTTGGAGAAGCTTCAGGATGGCCGGGTCCGCGCGGACATCACCCGTGGCTGGGTCCAGCTCCCCTCCGGTCAGCGCATCCGCGTGCGGGATGGCTCGCGAATGGAGCTGTCGCTGCGGGACGCCCGCCTCACCAATCATGAAGGCCTCTCGCTGCACGGACAGGCGACGGTGGAGGCGCGGCTGGAAGCGGACGACGACCTGCTGACCGCGATCGCACTGGTGGGGCTCGACCTCGGCGAGGTGCGCGCGGACAGGCACCTGCTGAAGGTCACGCTCGACGGCGTCGACCTTCATCCGGACGGGACCTTCCTCCTGCGCAACCTGCGCGTGGGCGTGCAGTCGGATGTCGAGACCCTGAGCGGCAGGCTCGTCCTCGAGGAGCTCACCTGACCTGATGGCGGTTGGCCTCGGTCGGATTACCTTCGGCCCATGAGCGGGCGACAACCGAGGCTGTGCGCGCTGCTGCTGTGCGTGGCGCTCGTGGCGTGTGACGGCGAGGAAGAACCGGTCGAACAAGCGGGGACGGGCGCAGGCGCGCGGTCGGACGGAGGCGACGCGGGCGATGACTGGCCTTCCGACTGGGCAGCGAAGGAGCTCCGGGTGCTGGAGCTCGTCAATGCGCACCGGACCTCGGGCGCGACCAACATCATGAAGGCCGAGTTCGAGAGCCTCGGCGTGGGCTACGCGTTCGAGAGCGGATCCCGGTACAGCCACTACTGGACCCAGACGTTCGGAGGACGGTGACGATTCCGCGACCGCTGCCACCCGAAGTGGAGGACGCACTGTCGCTGCTGGAGCCGGTGGGCGACGTGTTCCCGCGCGCGATGTTCGGCGGATGGGGCCTGTACCTGGACGGCCGCATGTTCGCGCTCGTCGGCGACGGGCAGCTCTACCTGAAGGTCGACGACGAGACCCGCGAGCTCTTCCGCGCCGCCGGCTGCCGGCCCTTCGGCATGGAGATGCGCGGCAAGTGGAAGGAGATGGGCTACTGGACGCCGCCGGACGCCGCTGCGGATGACCGGCGGGAGCTGCTGCCGTGGGCACGCCGCGCGGTGGAGGCGGCGGAGCGTGCCGCGGCGAAGAAACGCGCTGCCAGGCGGTAGACTCCCGCGCATGGCCCGCTCCCTCCTCCATCCGCTCGTTGTCACCGCCACGGCGATCCTCTCCCTCACCGGGTGCGCTTCCTATGAGCGCGACCTGCGCGCCATCTGCGGCCTGCCCCACAGCCCGCACGTGAGCGCGAAGGAGAACCCGGACCGGGCCACGCAGATGAGCTCCCACATGGTGAAGACGTTGCGCTCTCCGGAGGGCGTCGAGCTCTTCAGCCTCCTCGCGAACGTGGACCTGGCGATGAAGGCGGAGCTGCTCGAGGCCGAGGCGAGGAGCCAGGGCATCACCACCTGCGCGATGGCCGAGGAGTGGCGCGGCATGGCGAAGCCTTCCGAAGCGCAGGGCCTTTCGGACGGCGATTCCCCGTGAGCTGCACTTGCGCCGACAGCTCCGCTATCGCGCGCCCGGTCGCCGCTCCGCCTTGGCGGGAGTCACGTGGGGCCTACTCGCCGTCGTCCAGCAGCACCATGGGCGGCGGGGCCACGTTCGTCACCTGAGCCACCCGCTGAGCGGTCAGTCCGGTCCGCGCCGCGAGCTCCTCCGTCGTCGGGCGGCGGCCGAGCCTGGCCGAGAGTTCCCGCTCGGCGCTCACGATGGCGCCGACGTCCGTGATCGTCCGCGCCGTGTCGTCGTCCAGCGCGGCCTCCCTCTCGGGCGGTGGGCTCCGGCGCAGCCGCTCCAGCGTGGCCAGCCGCTGAGCTTCGATGCCTCGCTCCAGCTCGTCCCGATCGTCATCGCTCATTGCGTCAGAATAGACGGGCTCCCGGGCACGTGCCTCCGCGCTTCGTCACGCTGCGGTCGACGAGAAGGTGAAGCGGTCGGGGTAGTCCGCCGCGGCGGCGTCCACGTCCGCCTCCTTCACCCGGCGGAGGATCTCGTCGCGCCCGAACAGCTTCACCAACTCCGGCATCTCCTCCAGCGCGCCCCACGCCACCAGGGGCAGGATGCGCCGCGCCCACGCGAGACGCTGCGGCGAGAGCCCGCTGCGGACGAAGTGCACATGGCCCACCTCGTCCACGAGGATCTGCCCGAAGAGCGCCTCGATGCGCTCGAGCACGCGAGGCTGGTGCGCGAAGAGCTGGCGGGCGCGCTCGAGCAGGAGCGAGAACACCGCCACACCGAAGATCTCACCGCACAGCACCACGATGTTCGCGAACTGCTCGGGCAGGCGGACCATCGCCTTGACCATCGTCTTCGCGGTGAAGCCGGGCTCGCCCACCTCCATGCGGACGCCCAGGGCGGCGAGCGCGTCCCGCAGGATGCGCGTGTGGTAGAACTCCTCGATCTGGATGTACGCGTGCGGGTTGATCGCCGCGTCGTGCGCGTGCCCGTTGAAGACGATCGAGTACTCCACGCCATATCGCTCCGCCCGGTTCGTCTTCGCGGTGGCGAGCGCCCAGAGCATGACCTCGTCGAGGCCCTCCTCCGGACTGGACCTGTCGTGGTTCCGGTCGAACACGGCCTGGTCCACCGGCGGCGGGCCCTCCCAGAGATTCGGCGCCCCGTCGATCGCGGCGAAGAACTTCTCCCGGATGTCGAACCGCTGCGTCTTCATGTCCGGGTATCCGTCGCGCTTCTGTAGATAGGCGAGGTACTCGGCGCGGAAGCGGACCTGGTCTGCAGGCGTCATCGGAGTGAAGGCGGAGGTGGACATGGTCTGCAGGGCTCCCGGGAAATCGCCGCGGAACGTTGCCGGCGCAGGTGCTCCGGACCATATGTGGCACCGGGTGCCATAATGCAAGAGAACCCGAAACCCGGCCGTCCGGCAGAAGTCGATCCCGAGCACCTCCTCCGGGTGGCGCTGCGCCTGTTCGAGAAGAAGGGCTACGAGCAGGTGACCATGGCGGAGATAGCCGCAGCGGCCTCGGTCAGCCGGCGCACCCTCTTCCGCCACTTCCCGTCCAAGGCCGAGCTCGTCTGGCACGGCCTCGACGATCTGCTCGACTCCCTGTCGCTCCGGGCCGCGCAGTACCCGCCGGGGACGATGCAGCCGGACGAGGTGATGGACCTCCTCCTGCGCCCCACCCTGGAGGCGCTCGAGGAGCCACGGGCAGCGGAGCTCGCACGGCGGCGGCTGCGGCTCATCGCGCAGGTGCCCACGCTGCTCGGCAACGCCACGCTGCGGCAGTTCGAAGCGGTCATCTCCGAGGCGCTCGCGCCGAAGGCACTTCCCCGCGGCGCGACGACGACGCTGGTGGCCCGGTCCCTCGTCGCCGCCCTCTTCGCGGCGCTGCAGTGGTGGGCGGAGGAGGACACCGGCCGCAGCCCCACGGAGGTCACGCGGGCGGTGCTGGCGGGCCTCGGGCTCGTCGGCGGTGCGCGCATTGCCGGCCCTTGAATCGTCCCCGGTAGACGTCCCGCCCCCCACGGGCGAAGGTGCGCGCCGCATGTCGGACACGCAGAAGGTGAAGACGCTCATCATCGGCGCGGGGGTCTCCGGACTGGCGACCGCGGCGTTCCTTCGGGACGAAGAGCGCGACGGGCTGCGGGTGCTGGAGGCCGAGGCGGAGCCCGGCGGCTACTGCCGGACGGTGCGCAAGGACGGCTTCACCTGGGACTACTCGGGCCACTTCTTCCACTTCAAGCAGCCGGCGTTGGAGGCGTGGCTGCGCGACCGGATGGGCGGCCAGCGCGTGCGCACGGTGATGAAGAAGTCCTTCATCCGCTACGCCGGCGCGTACGTGGACTTCCCCTTCCAGAAGAACATCCACCAGCTCCCGAAGGCCGACTTCATCGAGTGCCTCTACGACCTCTACTTCGCCACCCAGCAGCCCCCGCAGGCGGAGGCGTCCTCCTTCCTCCAGATGCTGCACGCGCGCTTCGGCCGGGGCATCTGC
>CAZCWA010000242.1:0-7722 GCA_964502265.1 uncultured Myxococcaceae bacterium
GCGCGGCCGTTGTGGAAGTAGAGGACGCCGTGCAGCGGCTCCACCGCCGCGTCGTCCAGCCGCAGCTCCGCGGAGGACGCCGAACCCAGCGTGTACTTGCCGGGGGTGAAGACCTCGGTGCCGACGAGGAGCCCGTCGCGGAGGATGACGATCTGGAGCACCGCCGCAGGCTGCGTCATGGCGCGTCCTGCTCGGCATCGTCGTAGACGCTCTCGATGATCTCCTTCCGGAAGCTCTGGCGCTTGCGCACCATCGGCTCCGTCTTCAGCTCCTTG
Source organism: uncultured Myxococcaceae bacterium (assembly GCA_964502265.1). Lineage (GTDB taxonomy): Bacteria > Myxococcota > Myxococcia > Myxococcales > Myxococcaceae > JAFAFL01. The sequence continues at coordinate 276 of CAZCWA010000242.1, forward strand.
CGGTCGTAGAGGTAGACCGAGCCGGCGCGGTTCGTCTGGCCCTGCACCAGCCGGTCGTCGAAGTCGATCCGCGTGGGGCCACGCTGGGGCGCCGCACCTGCGGCAGGCTGCGCGGGCTCGGGCTCGGCGGTCTCCTGCGGGAGCTTGATCACCGGCTTCTTCGAGGCCGCGGGCTTCGCGGCGCTCTTGCGCTGCTTCGACCTGCGCGACTGCGCCTGGGCGGTGCCGTCGCCATCGCCGAAAGGAGCCGCCGGCGCGATGATCAGGAATGCGGCAAGGAGGATCGTCGCGTGACGCATCGTGTGAATCCTAAACCGGACGAACGCGCGACGGTCAATGAAGGCATACAGAGCACACGACGCGTGCACCGAGAGCAGTCGAAGGGGTGTGGCGTGTCGTCCCCACCCTGCGGTGTCTGCACCCCGCACACGGGATCGAGGAGCGGCCGATAAGGTGATGAGCGTGAATGTTTCTCCAAATGAAGGACCGTGCTGGCGGCTGCTCGCGATCACGATGGTGATTGCAATCGCCGGAGGTTGTGGGCGCTGCGGCGGCGAGCGCGTCGACGGCGATCCGGTGGAGGTCGTGGGCGAGGTGCTGCTGGCCGATCCGCTGCTCTCGACGCTCGATGACCGCCAGCTCGCGCTCATCGAGCGGCACCTGCGCAGCAGCCCGCGCTGGGAGGTGCGGATGGACCGCGGCCACGTCTACGCCCAGAGGCGCCAGGCACACGGCGGCGCGTGCGGCGACTGCGGGCTGCCCGGAGGCTTCCGCACCTCGTGGGGCGGCATCTACGGGGACTATCCGGGGCAGGTGCTCCAGGCCACGCGGGTGCGGCTCGGGCTGCGCGGGGAGCCACCCGAGGTCCGCGTGGCGCCGTTGACGATCGCGAAGGCGGGCAGCGGCAAGAGGGCGATCCGCGCGACGTCGCCGAACCCCTCCACCGAAGGCGCGCCCGGCCATCCGGAGCACACGAGCTGGTTGCGCGTGACCGGCGTGGAGGGCGTGTACCTCGAGATCATGGAGCAGGCCCGCGCGCCGGATCGCCGCTTCACCCGCTCTTCGCTGGCGCAGGTGCACGGCGAGCTGGAGCGCGTGCTGCAGAACGCGGAGGTGCTCGAGCGCGAAGGCTACGTGCCCTCGCTGTGGCCCGAGGGGGCATCGCCTCCCACCGGCGAGCCGCAGGTGGTGCTCCACCCCGGCGCACAGCCCGGCATGTACGCGGTCACCGCCTGGGTGAACCCGCGCGAGGAGGGTCGAGCGTACGTGCGGGTCTTCCACGATGGGACGGGGCAGGCGCTCTCGGAGGCGCGCATCACCGAGCGCACCACCGAGCTCATCGGCTGGAGCGAAGAAGGCGAGGTGCTCTTCCCGTACCAGACCGACCTCGTGGTCGACGAAGGCGATCCGAACGTGCCGTTCGGCGCGCGGTTCGAGCTGCGCTTCGTCAACGGGCGGGGCGAGGAGCGGACGCTGGCCACGATGAGCCACACCATCGAAAGATGGACGCGCTGAGGGCGAGCGGGCGAACGGGCAGGCGGAACTTGCCCGCCGCCCGGTGCGCGCCGACCTTTGAGCTTCAAGGGGAGCCGACCATGAGCTTGATGCAGCAGGATGCGCTGGGCCGCTGCGACTTCCTCGACGTGCTCGAGGAGGCGGCGGTGGTGAAGAGGCCGGTGGAGGTGAAGCTCCGCAACGGGGACTCCTTCATCGACATCGTGAAGGACGTGGAGACGAAGGACGGCGAGGAGTTCGTCCACTTCGACTCGAGCGGTACTTTGAAGCTCAGCGAGATTCAGGCGATGTCTCGCGCCGAGCCGCCGAGGCACTGAGCGTCTGCATAAAGGTATGACAGACATCGGCGCATCGTCCGTGTGTTAGCCTCACGGGCGATGCGCTGTTTCATTTCCGCGCGCTCGCTCCTCGCGATCCCGCTGTTCCTCTTCCTGTCGTCCTGCACCGACGTGGGCCTGTACGCCACCGGTGGGGACGGTCCTTCCGCCGCGGACCGCGTGGAGCTGGAGGGGACCGTCTGCGCCCCGCTGGCGACCGGTGACGCCTTCCCCGTGCGCGTGCTCTTCGCAGTGCCCGGCGGCCAGGGCGTCTCGCGCGAGGTCGTCGGTCAGATCGCGTCCTCACTGGACTCGCTGAACGGGCGCTTCTCGTTCTCGTTCATCCGCTTCTCGCTGCTCGGCTACCACGCGGTGGCGAACGGGTTCACCGGGACCTTCGTGCCCGCCGCCGAACTCTCCTCCGCGATCGCGCAGTACAGCGCGTGGGATCAAGGCGGGCCGTGGAGCCTCCGCGCGCCCCTGCGGCTGGCGCAGAGCCACCTCTCCGGCGACATGCTCACCGGGTGCCGCGGCATGGTGGGCCGCACCCGCTACCTGGTGGTGCTGGTGGTCACCGACCCGGACACGAGCTGCGCCAACCCCGCGTTCAACGCCGGCATCGACACCCGCTGCGACATGCTGATGCCCAACGAGGCGGCGTGCAGCCAGTGCGAGCTGGCGCGCGTGGCGGAGGAGCTCACCGGACTCAGCGAGCGCTACGGCGCGGGCGAGGTGACGGTGCAGCCCATCTATGTGCGGACGGCGGCGGATCCGCTGGTGAGCGCACAGGTGGCGGCGATCGCGCGCAGCGGCGGCACCCAGGTGATCGAGACGGATCCGGCCTCGCTGCAGGCCACCCTCAACGGGCTCAACTACGCGTCCTTGCAGCGGGAGCTCGTGCTCAAGCGCTTCCTCGCGTTCAACCGCAATGCGGTGGCGCGCGGCGGCAAGCTCCTGGTCGACAGCGACGGCGACGGCATCCCGGACGAGGACGAGGAGCGGCTCGGGACCGACCCGTTGTCGGCGGACACGGACCTCGATGGCATCGGGGACGGCGTGGAGCTGAAGATGGGGATGAACCCGCTGGTCCCCGATGAGCTCACCGGCTGCAACCCATTCCTCGACACCGACGGCGACCGGCTCAACGACTGCGAGGAGCGGGTGCTCGGCACCGAGCCGTGCCTCTCCGATACGGATGGGGATTCGATCCCGGATCTGATCGAGGTGCTGTCCGGCACCAACCCGCTGGTGGCCGAGGACCTCGATGACTCGGACGGCGACGGCCTGCCGGATCTCGAGGAGGTGGCCGCGCAGACGGATCCGCACGGCGCGGATCTCGCCTTCCACGACGAGCGCGCGCACGTCTATGCGGTGGCCTCCGCGCCGCCGACCGCTGATGGCCGCGCCTGCTACGTGGTGAGGGTCCGCAACGTGGGCCTGGTCACCCCGCGCGCGCGACCGAACCCGCCCTGGGACGACGTGCCCGAGGGCCAGAACGAGCTCTACCTCTATATGCAGGTCGGCCGGCCCAACGATCCGCGCGGCGCAGGCATCGGCTCGCTGCACATCGAGCAGGTCGTCTTCACCCCCGGTCCTCCCGCCTCGCGCTCGCCCGCCGGGCTGATCGAGCTGCGCGACGAGGCCTTCGTGGTGGGGAACTGATCGTGGAGAGCGTGGGGCTCACACCACAAAAGGGCTGTGGAGTGCCGACCCCACGGGGCGCTCCGTTCGCGCCGGTCAGGCTCGTAAGCATGCGCATTCACTTCGGAAATCCTCCTCCTGGCGTGCGGCTCACGTCTTGCTCTGTATCGGACGCACGACGTACGGGGTGCAGCCCGGCCCCGAGAACTTGAACCCGGATTCACCTTCGGAGTCGCCATGAAGCGCCTTTCCCAATCCCTCCTCGCGCTCGCCGCCACGGCCCTGCTGCTCTCGCCCGCGCTGGCGTTCGCGCAGGACAACCCCGAGTGCCTCGGCTCCAACTGTGGCGCGCCGAAGGAGGAAGGCGGCGGTGGTGGCGGTGGCGGCGGCTCGGTGTGGGTCCAGTACACCGACGACGGCCAGACGCTGGCCTACACCGACGACGCGGACGGCGACGGACGCGCGGACGACAACGACAACTGCCCGTTCGCCTCGAATGCCGGTCAGGAGGACGCGGACGGCGATGGGGTGGGCGACGCGTGCGACAACTGCCCGGGCCTCGCGAACTTCTCGCAGCTCGACTCGGACGGTGACGGCATCGGCGACGCGTGCGATCCGGACCTCGACGGCGACGGCATCCCCAACGAGTCGGACAACTGCCCGGGCATCCCCAACGCGCGGCAGACGGACACCGACGAAGACGGCATCGGCGACGCGTGCGACACCGATGACGACAACGACGGCATCCTCGACGGCGACGACAACTGCCCGCTGGTGGCCAACCCGGACCAGGTGCTGCCTTCGGATCCTTCCGCCTGCAACGTCGACTTCGACGGCGACAACGTCAGCGACTCCTTCGACAACTGCCCGGACGTGGCCAACCCCGACCAGAAGGACACCGATGGCGACGGGATCGGCGATGCGTGTGACGGCGACATCGACGACGACGGCGTGGTGAACGCGCAGGACAACTGCCCGCTGGTGGCCAACCGCGACCAGGCAGACGACGACGGCGACGGCGTGGGCGATGCCTGTGACGCGCGCTACTGCGTGGTCGTCAACCGCGAGAACCCGGACGACTGCCTCGATCCGAACGCGGCCTTCCAGGTGCACGGCGGCGGTGCGGTGCAGCTCGCGGCCGGCGAGGAGGTGCGGCTGCCGCTCTACGCCAACCGCAACGGCGCGGCGATCGAGTACGTGTGGACGGTGGTCTCGCGTCCGAGCGGCTCGCGGGCCGCGGTGACCAATCCCCGTGGCGCGGTGGCCATGAGCCGGAACTGGCAGTACGCGTACGTCGACGGCCAGGTGCCCACCTTCACCGCCGACGTGGAGGGCGAGTACGAGCTGCAGCTCCAGGGCACGCTCGCCTTCCCGGATCGCGTCTACCCCGAGGTGCGCAAGTCCACCTCCAGCCTCAAGCTGAGCGCGCTCGACACCGTGGGCGCGGCGTGTGCCTCGGTGCCGGCGGGTGTGCCGCTGTCGGTGCTGGCGCTCGCGCTCGGCGGGCTGCTGCGTCGCCGGAGGTCCTAGCGGGCCATGCTGCGGGACGGATCGTTTCGAAGTGCGTGCGGTACCCTCCGCACGTGTTCCGTCCGCAGCTTCCCCCGTTGGAGATCGCCATGACGACCGCGCGCCGGCCGCTCCCGGTCTCGCCGTTTCGTCTGGCGGCCTCGCTCGTCGTTCTCGCGCTGTCGGCGCCGCTCGGCTCCCGCACCGACGCGCTCCTCGAGCCCCGTCCCATCGAGCGCCAGAGCGTGGACGATGGGCTCACGCTCGCAGGCCGCGTCTGCACCGCGCCGCCGGATCCCGCCGGCTTCCCGGTGAAGGTCGTCTTCGTCATCGACCAGTCCGGTTCGATGTGCGTCTCGGACCCGCCGGGCGCGCAGGAGACGGGCGGCTTCTGTCAGCAGGCGGCGGTGACCTCGATCATCCCGCCGGGTGTCACCGAGCCCGGCCGCGTGCGCGCGCTTCGACGGCTCGTGGAGCAGTTCCGCACCCAGCCCAACGTCAGCGTGGCGGTGGTGCCGTTCGAGACCAACGTGAAGAACGTGTGGCCGCCGGTGGTGACGGGCAGCCGCTTCGCCCGGCCGGACAACACGCTCGACCAGCACATCTCCGGGCTGCAGGCGCAGCTCGGCAAGGGCACCGACTACCAGGGCGCGATGGCGTACGCGTACACGCTCATCGCCTCCGACATCCACGCGGTGAATCAGTCCAACCCGGAGTTGCTGCCGCGCACGCGTTACGTCGTGGTCTTCCTCAGCGACGGCACCCCGTATCCGCGCTGCTCCGCCAACGACGCGCTCACCGTGTACGCGGGGCCGGACAGCCCGGACCTCACCTGGGCGGACAGCCCGAGCGCGGGTGACTTCTGCAACCTGCTCGATGCGGACGAGCGCGAGGACGTGCTCGGCGGCGACGACATCCCGTCCTTCGCCGGCGGCACGGATCGCAACCAGAACTACCAGATCTTCTCCTACGTCGATCAGCTCATGGACCTGAAGGCGCAGTTCAACGTGGGCGACGTGCGCCTGCACACGGTCCTGCTCTTCAACGTCGCGGCGGTCGAGGCGTGCGGCACCATCTGCCAGGACCTCTACGGCGAGTACCCGGGCATCCCGCAGGCGGAGTACCCGCAGGCGGCGAGGCGGATCGCGTCGTGGACGCTGCAGCAGCTCGCCAACCGGGGCAACGGCATCTACCAGGAGTTCCTCGACTGGGACGTGCTCAACCTGTCGCTGGGCGCGCTGGACTACTCCTCGCTCGCGTCGCCGAACGTGATGAAGACGCTGATGGTGCAGAGCCTCACCTCGGTGCCGGGGCCCGAGAAGCGGCTGGTGGACTCGGACGGGGACGGCATCCCGGACGAACGGGACAACGCGTTCACCCACGGCACCAGCCCCTTCGCCGCGGACTCGGACGGCGACTGCTTCGACGACGGCTTCGAGCTGCTGCGGTCGGCGAACGGCTTCGAGCCTGCGGCGGACAAGGACACGCGCGGGTGCGATCCGGAGAACCCGCTCACGCTCGACTGCGTGTGCCGGGACACCGATGGGGACGGGCTCTCGCAGTACGCCGAGGCGTATCTGGGGACGCGGCCGGGCCTGGTGGACTCGGACGGCGATGGCATCCCGGACGGGATCGAGGTGCGGTACGGGCTCGATCCGAACTCGCCGGCGGCGCCGGGCATGGACACCGACGGCGATGGCATCCCCGACCTGCTGGAGCTTCGCGCGGGTTCCGATCCCACGAGGCAGGACCGCGCGTTCCACGACCGTTTCGGCTACCGCTACGAGGTGCACGCGGAGACGCAGGACGACGGCAGCGTCTGCTACGACTTCACCGTCTCCAACCTGCGCCTGGTGACGCCGCCTTCGCGCGCGGGACAGCGGCAGGGCTACAACCTCTTCAAGCTCTGGTTCGGCGAGGCCCCGCAGAGCGGCGTGGCGAGCGACTACGGCGTGTGGCGGACCGCCTGTGCGTGGACACAGTACGACCCGCCCTCGGTGCGCAACCCGCCCGGTGCGGAGCTGACGCTCTCGGATCAGAGCTTCGTCGCGCCGCAGAACCTCACCCGGCCCGAGGACTACGCCACGCGCTGCGCGGGAGTGGCGCCTTGAGCCGGAGCCGGAGCGGGGCTTTCGCTGCCGCGGTCTCTGGAGCGGTGCTGCTGGTGGCGGGCGCTGCATGCTCGGACGTGTTCCTCTACGACGCGCGGAGGGAGGCGCAGCTCCCGGTGGATCGCGCGGTGACGGTGCGCGGTGAGATCTGCACCCCGGGCACGAACGACATCGTCCGGCCGCAGAAGATCCTCCTCGCGTTGGACGCCTCGCAGTCGATGCGGGTGACGGATCCGGACGGCCGCCGCGCCACCGCGATCATCGAGCTCTTCGACAGCCTGCCGCGGGACCCGGAGATCCACGTCTCGGTGATGCTCTTCGCGGGCAGCACGACCGCCTTCCTCACCCGCGACA
>CAZCWA010000243.1:0-7694 GCA_964502265.1 uncultured Myxococcaceae bacterium
CTTCTGTGCCGGGACCTTCGAGCACGCCGCGCCGCGGGGGCCCGCCCGGCGCGTACGAAGGCATGCCGCCCGAGCTGCAGTTCGCGCTCGAGCCGCTGATGGCCTCGTCGCAGTTCCGCGCCTCGCAGCAGAAGCATACCGCCGAGTGGGTGATGGGCTGGGAGCAGGCGAACCGCTACGTGCTCGACGCCGAGGACGGGCGCACGCTCTTCTTCATCGACGAGACCGGCGAGGGCGTGCTGGCCGCGTTGGCGCGCAACTTCTGGGCGTTCCGTACCATCCGGCTCGAGTTCAGCACGACATCCGGCACGCGGGTGATGCGCCTGACCCGGCCGTGGCGCCCGTTCTTCTCCCGTGCGGTGATCGAGGCGTGGGACGGCCAGGTGATGGGCATCCTGCAGCAGCGCCTCGCAATCGTGCGGCGGCGGATCGACGTGCTCACGCCCGCAGGTCACGAGCTGGCGCGGATCGTCGGCCCCCTGCTCAAGCCGTGGACCTTCGAGGTCGAACAGAAGGGCCGGCACATCGCCACCATCCGCAAAAAGTGGTCGGGCCTGGGGCGCGAGTTCTTCACCGACGCGGACAACTTCGGCATCGAGCTCCACGCCCCGGTGGACGGCCGGCTGCGCCAGCTCCTCGTCGCCGCCACCATGATGGTGGACCTGCTCTGGTTCGAGGAGCGCAAGGGCCAGGGCGGCCTCGTTGGCCTGCTCAAGGGCTGAAGGCCGCGGGCCCGCTAGCTGTACCGCTGCCGCGTAAGGAAGAGGATCGCGTCCTTGGCGCAGTGGGGGCAGTACCCGTACTTCTGCTCCATCGTCCGCAGCGTGTCCTCGACCTGGCTGCGCTCCTTCGGCGTGAGCCCGCCCGCCTCGTCCGAGAGGTAGCGGAGCACGTGCCCGGCGTTGCGCTCCAGGGTCCGCTTGCGCTCCTGGAAGAAGTGATCACGCAGCCTGCGGAAGACGTCCGGGAACACGCGGCCGTACTCGATCTGCGCATCCGGGTTGTCGAGCTTGTGCGCGCCGATGCTGGAGATGAGTCCGCGCCGGAAGTCGCCGGGGTCCTCGCTCCGGGGCATGACGATCGCCTCCATCTCGCCCATCAGGTTCTCGTCCGGCCGCTCCATCTCGCCGGTGAGCCGATTGCGCATGCGCTCGTTCTTCACCCAGTGCGACACGTGCTGGATGTAGCGCGCGAAGAGCTGGTCGTACTGCGCCTCGCTCACCAGCCCCATCGAGTCGCGGACCTCGGCGTCCACCCACTCGAGGTACTCGTCCTCCACCGTCTTCACGAAGTCTTCGTGCGCATGGTACCCGTCCACGACCTCCTGCTGCAGGAACTCGTAGACGCTCTTGTCGCGGGTGAGCGCGGTGAGTTCCTCCAGCACGCCCAGCGGGTTGAGGCACAGGTAGTCCCGGCTCTGCGCGGCATTGAAGAGCGCGGTCTTGATCTCCCGCGCGGAGGCGCCGCTTCTGCCCTCGTAGTTCGGGTACGCGTCGCTCTCCTTGTAGATGTCCTCGAGCCTGCGCCGCAGCTCCCGCACCTGCGAGGTCCCGAGCCGGTCCGGCCCCTTCCCGTCCGCGTAGAGGTAGAGCTTCTCCAGAGGCCGCAGCCCCTCCACCAGCTCGCGCACCGGGCCCTTGTAGCGGTCGGGGATGGGCTTCTTCAGCCGCGTGAGCACCGCCCACATCGCCGCCACCGCCGTCGCGTGCGGCGCCACGTGCTTGCCCACCGAGGCGGGGGTGATCTGCGCGTCGTAGATCTCCTTCTCCGTCTGCCACCGCCGCAGGTACGGCACGCGCACCAGCTCGATGCGCCCCTTGAACGAGGCGAAGTCCGGCAGCTCCTTGAACGCCGCGAGGTGCTTCTCGTTCGACGAGGCGATCAGCACCTCGTCGAGCTGCAGCACGAACAGCTCCAGCGGCACCTCACCCGTCTCGCTGGCGCCGAGGAGGTACTTGAACGCCTCCAGCGGCCGCTTGAGCAGGTCCGAGTACTCCATCAGCCCGCGGTTCGCGTGCACCAGCGGCCCGTGCGGATCGAAGAGCGCGAGGTTCTGCAGCGGCGCCGGGAGCATCATCTGCTTCGGGTCCGCGCTCACCTGGTGCACGCCCGCGTCCACGCTGATCTGCGGCTCCACCGTCACCGTGCCCACCTGGTAGCGCCGCGAGATGTAGAAGCGCTCCACCTGCACGTGCCGCAGCGCCTGGAGGTAGTCGCCGTTGTAGGCCACGAGCAGGCCCGCGTAGATCTTCCGGCACTTCGCGCAGACGTCCCCTTCCCGCATGATGTCCGCGATCACGAAGTCGCCGTCGGTGGTCGGCGAGTCCTCCTCCCGCTTGCCGCAGGTCTGCTCCAGCAGCTTCCGGCGCTCGGCGTGCGGCACGAGGAAGAGCGGGTGATCCTTCATCGTGCAGACGACCTTCTGCTCGATGCTCTCCGGATCGAGGTGGGCGTACGTCGCCAGCTCCCCCTCGGACCCGCGCTCGCCGCCGAAGCCTATCGATCCCTTCACCAGCTTCTCGGTGGGGAAGATCCAGTTCACCCGGTACAGCGCGCCCTCGGGCAGCCGCGAGTACGCCTCCATGCCCCGCTTGAGCGCGTCCACCAGCGTGCTCTTCGCCGAACCGTTGGGCCCGTGCAGGAGGATGACCTTGTTCACCTTCCCCGCGCGGACGAAGTTCGACAGGTGCCGGTAGATCGCGTTCTGGATCTCCTCCTGCCCGGCCACCCGTCCGTCGCGTCCGTTCTCGGTGAGGTCGAAGACCTTGAAGCGCCGCAGCTTCCCCAGCGGATGCGCGATCTCCTCGGTCCCGAAGTGATCCATCACGTCCTTGAGGTACTGCGCCGACGACCGCGCCTGCCGCCGCGGCTCCTGCATGAACAAGGACAGGTACTCCTCGAAGGAGAGGATGTTCCTGTTGCGGACGAAGTCGGTCGAGACGGCCTCGCCCACGACCTGAAGAAACCGCTTGGCTTCCACCCGGATCTCCCTTCTGCTCGGTTCACTACAGCCCTCGGTGGCGCGGAGGTCAAAACCGCACGCGCCCGGGGCCGGAGCACTGTCATGAGGCTCCCACTCGCCGCGCCGCCGCCCCCCTCGACTCAACGCGCGGCACGCCTCTTCGTTCCCCTCTTCGCACTCACTGTGCTCATCGGGACCGCGGGATGCCCGCCCACCGTCTCCGATCCGTGCGAGTCCGACGCCGATTGTCCGGAGGGCCGCTGCCGCTTCGGCGCGTGTCGTCCGGTGTGCGAGGAGGACCTCGACTGCGGCGCGCGGCAGATCTGCAGCGACGGGATCTGCGTCCCCCCGCCCGAGTGCAACGCCGACGTCGACTGCGCCCGCGGCTTCACCTGCAACGCGGGGCTGTGCCGCTGCACCGGCGACGACGCGTGCGCGCTCAACCAGAGCTGCACCCAGGGCCGCTGCCAGACGCGCCCGCGCTGCACCACCACCGAAGACTGTCCGCCCCCGCAGCGCTGCGAGGTGACCCAGGGCCTGTGCCTGCGGCCGTGCCAATCCTCCGTCGACTGCGGCCCGGGCCTCGATCCGCAGGTGGCGCTGGCGCTCTACCAATGCACCCAGGGCACCTGCGCGCGGCGCTGCCTGGGCGATGCGACGTGTGGCACGGGGCTCGTCTGTCAGGACGGGCTGTGCGAGGCCGCGCAGTGCGAGTCCTTCGGCGACTGTCCGTCGGGCCGCTACTGCACCAGCGCGCTCTTCGGACGCTGCGAGGCGTACACGGTCTGCGATCCCTCGAGCGACGCGCCCGCGCAATGTCCGGCGAACCACGACTGTCGCCCCTTCGGTCCGGCCGACTGCCCGCCCGGCTTTCCGTGCGAGACCACCGCCATCTGCCGCGAGCTGCCGCTGTGCTTCGTGGACGACGACTGCCAAGCCGCGCTGCCGGGTCAGTTGGGCGCGGCGAGCTTCTGTCGCGACAACCACTGCCAGCCCTCCACCCGTTGCACCGAAGACGCCGACTGCCCCGACTTCACATCCGGTGATCCCGCCGCGTGCGTGGGGGGCGTGTGCGTCCCCGGTGGCTGCCGCGGCCACGCGGACTGCCCTGCGCCACTGGCGTGCGTGGCCGGTGCCTGCCGGGCGCCACCCGTTCCCGGCGACGTCGCGAGGCTCCACGTCACGCCGCGCCACCTGCACCTGACCGTGGGCGGAACCAGTCGCCTCCAGGTGATCGCCACCGAGTTGGATGGGCGCACCTTCCCGCTCGGCAGCGCCGCCTTCGAGGTCCTCGATCCCTCCGGCACCCCGAGCGCCGCGGCCTCGGTTGCAGCCGACGGCACCGTGACCGCGAGCGACGCCGGCCGGGTGCGGATCCGGGTCACCCTGCCCGGTGCGGCGGTGACACCGGCGGAGGCCACCGTGGACATCCACCCTCCGCCGCCGCAGTCGGGCCTGCGCGTGGTGGTGGTGGACAGCGCCACCCGCGCGCCGCTCGCCGGCGTGGCGGTGCTGGGCTGCCCCTCCCTGCAGCCAGATGGCGACTGCAGCGCACCGGTGGAGGTGGCGACCGACGCCATGGGCGAAGCGCGCTTCCCCACCCTCCTTCCCGAAAGCGGGTCCGCGTCCCTCTCCATCGCCTCGCCGGAGCTTCGCTCGGACGGGCTTCCCCGCTACGAGCGGGTGACGCTGCTGGGCCCGATGCACGCGGATGCGCTGATCGCGCTGGAGGAGAACCCGGTGCAAAGCGCGGCCGGCTTCAACGCCATCGTCTCCTTCAACCAGGTGCGCTCCTCGGGCAACTACTGGTTCGGGTTCGCGGCGGCGGCGGTGGGCGATCCGAGCGATGCGGATCTCGCCCTTCTCCTCGGCGAGCCGTTCGGGATCAGCGTGCCCGGCCTCCCGCAGCGGGTGCCGGTGCCCGGCGCCTTCGTGCTCTCCACCTCGCCGGGCCTGGGGATCGAGAACAAGGTGAAGGATCGCTCGCTGTCGTTCGCGCAGCCGGGCCGTCGCGCCACCGTGGCCTTCGCGGGGCGCACCACCTCGGCGCAGGTCACCCACGTGCGTTCGGCGGACCTCCTCGCCTACACCGGCGCCCTCGACTACGCCGTCGAACCCTTCCGCACCTTCGCCCACCTTCCTCTGGTGCCCGACCTCACCGACATCGACGGCGACGGGCTCTGTGAGGATCCGCAGCGCTGCCCGCTCGGCACGGAAGAGGTCCCGGACTACACGGGCTTCACCCCGCTCTCCTTCACGCCGCGCTTCGAGCAGACGCGCCGCACCGAGGTCCTCGTGCCCGGGCTGCCGCGCGGCTTCGACACGGTGGTGGTCGCCGCCGTCGCCATCGAGGAGGAGTCCGGCCTGCTGCCCCTGGGCTTCACCTCGCGCACCGGCGGCGGCGGCGCGGTGGGCTCCGTGCTCCTCCGCAGCGGCCCCGAACGCGGCGGAGCCGAGGCAGGAGTGCCGGGCGTCTGGGTGATGGCGGTGCAGGCCGCGGCATCGTCAGGCTCCGTCTCCGGCCGCGTCCACCGCGCGGAGGACGGACGGCTCGGGACGCAGGTGGCCATCGGCCCCTTCGTTCCCCTCGCCGAGGGCAGCGCCTGGCTCCCCGGCGAGCGCACCTTCAGCCCCGGCCAGCCCTCATGGAGTGAGGCGCACACATCCGGCGCGTCGCTGGCACGGGTGGAGCTGCTCGGCGCCGAGAACCGACACCGCATCTGGTTCGAGGCCCAGGCTTCCCAGACCCGGGTGGTCCTTCCCGCCTCGCCGCAGGTGGGAGGTCTGGACCCCGCCTCCGAGCCCACGCCGATTCTGAAGGTCACCCTGATGGACGTTCCGGCCCCGGTTCCGCCGGGCGGCCTGAAGGAACCGGGCGCCGGCGTGACTGCGTATTCGCGCTGGGTCGGCCCCTAGGTACACTGCGGGACACTTCATGGACGCGATCAAGAACGACCCGATCATCGGCATCGATCTGGGGACGACGAACTCCAGCGCCGCCATCGTGGAGGCTGACGGCAACGTCAAGCTCATCCCGTACAAAGGCGGCGACTACACCATCCCCTCCATCTTCGCGATCGACGACAAGGGGAACGAGCTCATCGGCCACGAGGCGAAGCGCCAGTGGCAGCTCAACCCGCGCAACACCGTCTACGGCTCCAAGCGGCTCGTCGGTAAGGGCTACTCGAGCGAGGTGGTGGACTCGATGCGCCAGGTCGTCCAGTACAGCGTCCGGCCCGGCGAGAAGAACGACGTGGTGATCGACGTCGCGCAGCGCGAGTTCTCCCTCCAGGAGATCGCCGGCCGCATCCTCAACAAGATCCGCGACGTGGCCTCCAACTACCTGCGCACGCCCGTTCAGCGCGCGGTGGTCACCGTCCCCGCCTACTTCACCGACCGGCAGCGGCAGGCGGTGAAGGACGCCGGCGCCCTGGTCGGCCTCGAGGTGGTGCGGATCATCAACGAGCCCACCGCCGCCGCGCTCGCCTACGGCGTGAAGAGCCTCACCTCCGCGCACCACGTGCAGGAGAAGGTCTGCGTCTACGACCTCGGCGGCGGCACCTTCGACGTGTCGATCATCGAGATCCGGGATCGCGTCTTCGAGGTGAAGGCCACCGGCGGCGACATCTTCCTCGGCGGGATCGACTTCGACAACGCGATGATCCACCACGTGCTCGGCGAGTTCGAGCGCCAGCACGGCGTGGACCTCTCCACCGATCCCGTGGCGATGCAGCGGATCAAGGACCTCGCCGAGCGCACGAAGATCGACCTCTCCTCGCGCGAGGAGGTGCCCTTCAACATCCCCTTCATCACCATGACCGCGCAGGGCCAGCCGCTGAACATCGACATGAAGTTCAGCCGCAAGCTGCTCGAGCGCCTCACCGCGGATCACGTGGACCGCTCGCTGCAGATCGTCGCCCGCGTGCTCGTGGACTCGGGGCTCTCCACCCGGGACATCGACGAGGTCCTGCTCGTCGGCGGCCAGACGCGCATGCCCATCGTCCAGGAGCGCCTCACCAAGTTCTTCGGAAAGTCCCCCTCCAAGGGCGTACACCCGGACGAGGCGGTCGCCATCGGCGCGGCGCTCTACGCGCACTCCCTGGAGGACGACACCAACCTCCGCATCCAGCTCCTCGACGTCATCCCCATGGCGATCGGCCTCGAGCGCGCCGGCGGGGACTTCCACGTCGTCTTCCCGCGCAACGCGGCCATCCCCAACGCGAAGCAGCTTCTGGCCACCACCTCGTTCGACAACCAGACCGAGCTGGCCATCCGCATGTTCCAGGGCGACCACCCCAAGGTCGCGGACAACGAACTGCTCGGCCACTTCACCTTCAGCGACATCCGGCCGGACCGCGCCGGCTCGGTGCAGGTGGAGATCACCTTCGACGTGAGCGTGGAGGGCATCCTCACCATGCGCGCCCGCGATCCCCAGACCGGCCGCGAGATGCACACCACCGTCCGCGTCACCCAGAGCTGACCGGCCCGGGGCCCCGCAACGACAACGGGGCGGCGCATCGCTGCAGCCGCCCCGCCCGTGAAGTCCGTTCGCACGAACCCCTACGCCGTCTTCTTCTCCTTCTCGAAGACGAGCTGCGGGGGCTCCCGCTTGGTGATCACCTGCTCGGTGATCCGGCACTCCTTGATGCCCTCGCGGTAGGGCACGTCGTACATGATGTCCAGCATCGCGTCCTCGAGGATGGCGCGCAGGCCGCGGGCACCGGAGCTGCGC
>CAZCWA010000244.1:0-7686 GCA_964502265.1 uncultured Myxococcaceae bacterium
CGACGTCGATGACCATCAACGCCTCGGCGATCGTGGCGTTGTGCATGTACATCGCGGTGGCCGAGAAGCAGGGCGTCCACATGTCGAAGCTGGGTGGGACGATCCAGAACGACATGCTGAAGGAGTTCATCGCGCAGAAGGAGTGGATCGTCCCGCCGAGGCCCTCGGTGCGGATCGTGATCGACATGATCGAGTTCTGCACGCGCGAGATGCCGCGCTGGCACGCGGTGTCGATCAGCGGCTACCACATCCGCGAGGCCGGGGCGACGGCGGTGCAGGAGCTGGCGTTCACGCTGGCGGACGGCATCGGCTACGTCGAGGAGTGCGTGAAGCGCGGGATGAACGTGGACGACTTCGCGCCGCGGCTCTCGTTCTTCTGGGACGTGCACAACGACTTCTTCGAGGAGGTGGCCAAGTTCCGCGCCGCCCGCCGCATCTGGGCCACGGTGATGCGGGACCGCTTCGGCGCGCGTGACCCGCGCTCGATGCAGCTTCGCACCCACGCGCAGACCGCAGGCGTGTCGCTCACCGCGCAGCAGCCGTACAACAACGTGGTGCGCACCGCGCTGCAGGCGCTGGCGGCGGTGCTGGGCGGTACCCAGTCGCTGCACACCAACTCGCTGGACGAGACCTACGCCTTGCCCACCGAGGAGGCGGTGACCATCGCGCTGCGGACCCAGCAGCTCATCGCGCACGAGAGCGGCGTGGACCGGGTGGTGGATCCGCTCGCGGGCTCCTACTACGTGGAGTACCTCACCGACGAGATGGAGAAGCGCGCGCTCGAGTACATCCGCCGCATCGACGAGATGGGCGGGATCATCCGCGCGGTGGAGGAGCACTACCCGCAGAAGGAGATCGGTGAGAGCGCCTACCGCTACCAGCGCGAGGTGGAGCAGGGCGACCGGCTGATCGTCGGGGTCAACGCGTTCAAGTCGCAGAGCAACACGCCCATCGAGCTGCTCAAGATCGACGAGGAGGTCGCCCGCCAGCAGGTGGAGCGGGTGCAGAAGGTCCGCGCCGAGCGCGACGACGCGGCGGTGCAGGCGGCGCTGGCGAAGGTGGAGGCCGCCGCCCGCGGGACCGACAACCTGATGCCCCCGGTGCTCGAGGCGGTGAAGGCGTACGCCACCCTCGGCGAGGTGAGCGACGTGTTCCGCAAGGTCTGGGGCCAGTACCGCGAAGGCGGCGCGTTCTAGCCTTCGGACCGGCGGTGCAGTCCTTCTTCGGCGAGCTCTACCTCCGCAGCACGCGGCCCTTCCTTCCGGAGGCGGTCTCGGCGGCGGAGGCGGCGTACCTCGTGCGCGCCTTCTCGGAAGGAGGGCCGCTCCGGGGCCCGGTGGTGGATCTGGGCTGCGGGCACGGCCGCCACGCCTCGAGGATGCAGGGCCTTCTGCCCTCCGGCGTCCCGGTGGTGGGGCTCGACTTCGACGCCCTCTCGTTGAAGGAGCGCGAGGGGGACTTTCCCGCGGTGCGCGGAGACCTGCGGCGGCTGCCGTTCCGGACCGGCAGCCTGGGCGGCGCGTTCGCCTGGTACGCCACGCTCTTCGTCTTCGGAGACGACGAGCAGCGGGAGATCCTCCGGGAGCTTCGCCGGTGCCTCCACCCCGGCGCGCGGCTGGTGCTGCAGACCTCGCCACGGGAGCGGTTCGAAAAGGAGCCCGCCGCGGCGTGGGAGGGCGAGCTTCCCGACGGGAGCCGGTTGAAGGAGCGCAGCCGGTTCGACGCGGGGCTAGGGCGCGACGTGGGCGTGCGAGAGCTCTTCACACCCGACGGCCGCGTGCTATCAGCGGAATACTTCATTCGTTACTATCGGGTGCCGGAGTTGAGGGAGCTGTTGGCGTCGGAGGGCTTCACGGTCCGCTGGGTGCATGGCGGATTGGATGGCAGCGCGCCCGACGAAACCTCCGCGGATCTGATCATGGGAGCAGAGCGAGATGGCTGAGCGGAAGCTGAGGATCCTGGTGGCGAAGCCGGGCCTGGACGGACACGACCGGGGCGCGAAGGTGATCGCCCGGGCGCTGCGGGACGCGGGGATGGAGGTCATCTACACCGGCCTGCACCAGACCCCGGAGATGATCGTGTCCGCCGCGGTGCAGGAGGACGTGGACGCCATCGGCATGTCGATCATGTCGGGCGCGCACATGACGTTGTTCCCCGCGGTGATCGACCTGCTCAAGGGGCAGAAGGCGGAGGACATCCTCGTCTTCGGGGGCGGGATCATCCCGGACGACGACATCCCCCGGCTCAAGGCGCTGGGCGTGTCGGAGATCTTCACCCCCGGGGCCTCCACGCAGAACATCGTGGAGTGGATCCGGGGCAACGTTCAGGGCCGCGCATGATCAGGTCGTCGCAGCTCCCCGCCCGGGTGGACGTCTACGAGGTCGGCCCCCGGGACGGGCTGCAGAACGAGCTGCGGATCCTCCCCACGAAGGACAAGGTGCGCCTCGTCCGCGCGCTCGTCGCGGCGGGGGAGAAGCGCATCGAGGTGACCTCCTTCGTCTCCCCGCGCTGGATCCCCCAGCTCCAGGACGCGGAGGAGGTGCTGCGCGCGGTGGGGCCGGTGGAGGGCGTGCAGTTCAGCGCGCTCGTCCCCAACCTCAAGGGGCTGTCGCGGGCGCGGGACGCAGGGCTCACCGAGGGCGCGGTGTTCATCTCGGCGAGCGAGGCGCACTCGAAGAAGAACATCAACAAGAGCATCGCCGAGGCCGTCGCCATGGCGCGGGAGGTCTCCTCCGCCGCCGCGTCCGAGGGCATGCGCGTGCGCGGCTACCTCTCCACCGTGTGGGGCTGCCCGTACGAGGGGAACGTGCCGGTGGAGCGGGTGGTGGCCATCTGCGAGGAATTGGCGGCGATGGGGCTCTACCAGGTGAGCCTGGGCGACACGATCGGGGTGGGGACGCCGGTGCAGACTGCGCGGATCCTCGAGGCGCTGCTGAAGGTCCTGCCGGCGGAGAAGCTCGCGCTGCACCTGCACGACACGCGGGGGACGGCGCTGGCCAACAACCTCGTGGGCCTGGGCTACGGGATCACCACCATCGACGCGAGCATCGGCGGGCTGGGCGGCTGCCCATATGCGCCGGGCGCGGCGGGGAACCTCGCCACCGAGGACCTCGTCTACATGCTGCACGGGATGGGGATCGAGACCGGCATCTCGCTGGAGCGGCTGGTGGACGCCGGCGAGCTGGCGCAGGAGCTCATCGGCCGGAAGCTCTCGGGGAAGTACCTGCAGGCGGCGCTGGGCGAGCGGGAGAAGAAGCCCCCCTCGCGCGCGCAGACCTGACCGCCGGCCACCGGCTCAGGCGGAGAAGTCCACCCGCAGGATCCCCTCGTCGTGCAGGGCGCTCTCGTAGACGCCCCACGCCGCGGCCAGATCCTGGAAGGGCAGCCCCGTGGAGGCGAAGAGGGTGATCTCCTCCTCGGAGCGGCGGCCCGGGTGCGCGCCCGCGAGGACCTCGCCCAGCTCCACCGCCCCCTCCTCCGAGGCCAGCATCCGGTCGTCGCAGAAGAGCGAGGACTGGCGCAGCAGCGCCGCGGAGAGTTCCTGGCGCCCCGGCTCCGACGCTCCCAGCGCGGTGACGTGGGTGCCTGGGCGCAACATGCCGGGGAAGAGGAAGGGCCGGGTGCTGGAGGTGGCGGTGACCACGATGTCCGCGTCCCCCACCGCCTCCTCGATCGTCTCGGCGGAGAAGGTGGGGACCTTGAGCTTCTCGAAGGTCATCCGCGCGAACACCTCCGCGTCCGCGAGCTGCGCCTCCCAGACGCGCACCCGGCTCAAGGAGCGCACCAGCCGCAGGCACTTGAGGAACACCGAGGCGCTCTCGCCCGCGCCCACCAGCGCCACCGTCCCCGCGTCCTGTCTCGCCAGCACGTCCGCCGCCAGCGCGCTCACCAGCCCGGTGCGGATCCTCGCCAGGTGCCCGGCGTCCATCACCGCCAGCAGCGCGCCCGAGGCGAGGTCCCGGAGCTGGATCAGCGACCCCTGGGCCACCTGACCGGAGGGGAGGCTGGCGTGGACGCCGACGGACCAGGCGGGCACCTCGTCGAGCGCGCCCGGGAAGGAGACGGTGACGCCGCCGGAGGCGCCGAGGGAGGCGTGGGCCCGGGTGGGGTCTATCTGCCGCGCCGAGTGCGCGCGGAAACCTTCGCGAAGGGCCTGCAGCAGCGGCAGCGCCTCCATGTGCCGCGCCACGTCGGACCGGGTGAGGACGAGGGTGGTCATGGGATCACCGTGCGTCGGCAGGGGGCTTCAGGCAAGCAGGGAGCACGGCCCGGGCATGATCGGGTGCTGGCAGACGGACTGCGCTCTTGTAGATACCGGGCGCATGGGCTCTGCGCTTCCCCTGGCCGTGGCCGCCATGCTGGTGGTGATCGCCATCCTTCAGCTCCGCCGCATCCTCGGCGCCTACCGGCGGCTCACCGCGTTCTCGTGCGGCTTCGACCCCGACGGCCGCAGCTCGCTGGTGGAGGAGAACGCGCCGCGGAGCGTCGCGCTGGCGAAGGAGCTGGAGAGGCTCGGGTTCAGGCGGCTGGGCGTGCTGTGGGAGAAGCTCGGCCCGGGGCCGCGGATGGACACCGTGACCTTCGCGCACTCGGAGCGGGGGGGCTTCGCCACCTTGATCCACGCGCCTTCCGGCGAGCCCCACCTGTTCTTCCTCACCGGCTTCGAGGGCGGCGGTGCGGCGCTCACCGGCGCCTACGAGCGCCCCGCGGAGGACGCGCGGGACAGGATTCTCACCGGCGTGCCCGGGCGGCCTTTGCCCGAGGTCTTCGCCGCCCACGCGGCGAACGTGGAGGCGCTGTGCGCCCGTGGGCTGCGGCCGCACCCGGGGCGGGATCGGGCCGCGCGCCTGCAGGTCGCCACCGAGTGGTACCGCCACCCGGCGGAGAAGGCCCGGTTCCGCCGGGGGCTTCTGCCGGCGGTCTGGGCGCCCGTGCTGATGGCGGTGGTGGGCCTGGGCATCGCCGCGTGGTGGGCCTAGGCCACCCGCCGCAGCGGCCCTGCCTCCACCCGGTTCCGTCCCCCGCGCTTGGCGGCGTAGAGCGCCCGGTCAGCGTCCTGGACCCATGACTCCAGAGTGACCGCGCCCCCTCCGGCGGCGGCGGCGTGAGGTCCATGCGGGCGGTTCTGCAATCGCGGACCCGCGCCGCATGGGTCAGTTCAGGTACTGCGCCCGGGCTCGGTCGGACGGGTCCTCGTTCAGCAGCACGCAGCCGTCGATGCGCCAGCTCGCGTCGGGCTGCTGCGCCATCACGTACACGAGCGGCACCCGCTCCCCGTCCTCGCTGGTGAGCGTCACCTGCTGCATCCACCGGCCGCTCAAGCACCTGAGCGCGCCATACTCGGCCGTCCGGGCGGAGACGAGCTGGGGAAAGGCCCTCTGCACGACCTCGAGGAACCGCCGCCCGGATCCGTGGCGCTGCCTGGCGGGCGAGGAGAACGACAGCGCGCGGCGGCCCTCTCCCTGGCTCAGCGCACGCAGCTGTGCGCTGATGACGTGGCGAATGTGATGCCGGTCCAGCTCGGTCAGGTTCATCGCAAGCCTTCCTTTCTCCGGGACATCCAAAATGGACATCCGGCGCAAACGGATGCTTCGACGACAGGTTCAACGTAAGGCCGAGCCCCCCGGCGTGCCACCCGAAGTGCCGGTCGGCGCGATGGGGAAGTGATGTCAGACCCGCCTGCTAGGCCGCCCGGGCGATGACGACGGCGCACGGAATGGTGGTCCAGACAGAGGACGCGGCAGCGGTCGCAGGCGCCGGTGCTCCGGGAGAGGTGAGGTACGCCACCCTGGCGGAGCTCTCCATCGAGGACGCCACACCGATGATGCGGCAGTTCCTCGAGGTGAAGACGCAGCACCCGGACGCGGTGCTCTTCTTCCGGCTGGGTGACTTCTACGAGATGTTCTTCGAGGACGCGGTGAAGGCCGCGGAGATCCTCCAGATCACCCTCACCTCCAGGTCCAAGGGCGCGGACCGGATCCCCATGTGTGGGATCCCCTATCACTCGGCGCGGCGCTACATCGCGAAGCTGGTGGAGCATGGGCTCCGGGTTGCCATCTGCGAGCAGGTGGAGGAGCCGGGCGCGGGCAAGGGCATCGTCCGCAGGGAGGTGATCCGGATCATCACCCCCGGGATGGTGCTCGACGACGAGGTGCTCGAGCCGAGGGTGAACAACTTCCTCGCCGCGGTGTGCTTCGGGGAGGAGCGCTGCGGCGCGGCCCTGCTGGACGCCTCCACCGGTGACTTCCACGCGCTGGAGGTGGAGGGGGTGGATGCGCTGGCGGAGGAGCTGGGGCGTTCGGACGTGCGCGAGCTTCTGGTCAGCGAGGCGCTGTGGGGGACGCCGGAGCTCGAGGCGTTCGTGGGAAGGCTGCCCAGGCGGCCGGCCGTGGCGCAGCTCGATCGGAGCGCCTTCGAACCCGCGCGGGCTACGGCGCTGCTCAAGGGGCACTTCGCGGTCGCCTCGCTCTCGGCCTTCGGGCTGGAGGACGCGCCCTGGGCCACCGCCGCGGCGGGGGCGGCCCTGCGCTACGTGCGGGACACCCAGAAGACGGACGCGGCGCACGTGGACCGGCTCTCCCGGCTGGACCCGGGTCGCCACCTGCTGCTGGACGAGTCCACCCGCATGAACCTGGAGATCACCCGGACCATGCGGGACGGCGGACGGAAGGGCTCCCTGCTCTGGGTGCTGGATCGCACGTCCACCGGGATGGGCGCGCGCAAGCTCACCCGCTGGCTCTCGGCGCCGCTGCGGTCGCTGCCGGAGATCACCGCCCGGCTGGACGCGGTGGAGGAGCTGGTCGCAGGCGGGGTGCTCCGGGAGGGCCTCACCGAGGCCGTGAAGGGCGTCTCGGACCTCGAGCGGCTCTGCGGCAGGCTGTCTCTGGGGGCGGGCAACGCGCGGGATTTGAGGGCGCTGGCCACCTCGCTCGGCGCGCTGCCGGGACTTTCGGACAGGCTCTCGGGGTGCGCGGCGCCGCTCTTGCGCGCGCTGGTCAGCCCGCTTCGTGCGCTGCCGGAGCTGGCGGAGCTGCTCGGGCGGGCGGTGGTGGATGAGCCGCCGGTGACGCTCAAGGAGGGCGGGCTCATCCGCGCGGGCTACGACAAGGAGCTGGACGAGCTGGTGGAGATCTCCACCACCGGCAAGGACGTGCTCCTGCGCATCGAGGCGCGCGAGCGGGAGCGCACCGGGATCTCGTCCTTGAAGGTCCGCTACAACAAGGTGTTCGGCTACTACCTCGAGGTGACGCGGTCCAACCTCGACCGGGTGCCGGAGGACTACATCCGCAGGCAGACCACGGTGGGGGCGGAGCGCTTCGTCACCCCGGAGCTGAAGGAGTACGAGGAGAAGGTCCTCACCGCGGAGGAGAAGCGCTGCGCGCTGGAGCTTCGGATCTTCGAGGAGCTGCGGGGGAAGGTGGTGGCGCAGGCGGCGGCCATCCGGGCGGCGGCGGACGCGGTGGCCACCTGTGACGCGCTGCTCTCCTTCGCGCGCTGCGCGGCGGAGTCAGGCTACGTGCGGCCGGAGGTGGACGAGTCGGACACCCTGGAGATCGACGAGGGCCGGCACCCGGTGGTGGAGCGGATGCTCTCGCACGGCGAGTTCGTCTCCAACGACCTGCGGCTGGACCGGCGGGACGCACAGCTCCTGATCATCACCGGCCCCAACATGGCGGGCAAGAGCAC
>CAZCWA010000245.1:0-4873 GCA_964502265.1 uncultured Myxococcaceae bacterium
TCTACGCGAGCGATCTCCACCTGCTTCGGGACGACACCTTCCGCTACGTGCGCCGGCACCTCGATGGGCTCAACGCGTGGGCCGGAGACCTGGCGCAGGTCGCGGACGATCTGGCCACCGCGCGGCTGGTGCCGCTCTCCACCGTCTTCGACGCGCTGCCCCGGGCCGCTCGTGAGCTCGCGCACGCAGAGGGGAAGGAGGTCCGGGTCGAGCTCGACAACCCCAACGTCGGCGTGGACCGCGCGATGGTGCAGGACCTCCGCGACGCGCTGGTGCACCTGCTGCGAAACGCGGTGGCGCACGGGCTGGAGCCGGCCGCCGAACGCGAGGCGCTGGGCAAACCCCGTGAAGGCCACGTCCGCGTCCGCGTGCGCGCCGCCGGCGACCTGCTCCACCTCGAGGTCTCGGACGACGGGCGCGGCATCGATCCCGCCCACCTCAAGCGCACCGCCATCTCCCGCGGACACCTGACCTCCGATCAGGCGGGGCTGCTCTCCGATCGGGACGCGCTGGAGCTGGTGTTCGTCCCCGGCTTCACCACCCGCGACGCGGTCAGCGAGCTCTCCGGCCGCGGCGTGGGAATGGACGTGGTGAAGCGCAAGGTGGAGTCGGTGGGCGGCAGCGTCTCGATCCACTCGAAGCCCGGGCAGGGGACGACGGTGGCCTTGCGCATGCCGCAGTCGCTCTCGCTGATGCGCGTGCTGCTCTTCCGGCTCGGCAACGACGTGTACGGATTGCCCGCCGCCGAGGTCGAGGCGGTGGCCCGCATCCAGCCGCAGGACCGCACCGAGGTCATGGGCGCGATGGCGGTGCAGCACCGCGGCCGGCCGATCTCCCTCACCGCGCTGGGTCCTTTGCTGGGGCTCAACGGCGGGCCCTCGCACGACCGGCCCACCGCGGTGATCGTCCGGCACGGGCAGGACTGCGCCGCGCTGATGGTGGACGGCTTCGTGGACGAGCGGGAGGTGGCGGTGAAGCCGTGCGGCGGCGTGCTGCTCGAGGGCGCGCCCTTCCTCGCCGGCAGCGCGTCATTGGAGGACGGGCGGATCGCGGTGCTGCTCCACCTGCCGGACGTGATGTCCGAGGTGAAGCGGTACGCCCGTCCCACCGCGAAGCCCGTGGCGGCGAAGCGGCTGCGCGTCCTGCTGGTGGACGATTCCCCGATCGCGCGGGCGACGGCGGGTGCGGTGGTGAAGGCGCTCGGGCACACGGTGGTCGAGGCCAACGACGGCGAAGAGGGCCTGCGAAGGTTGCAGGACGCGGAGGCGCCGTTCGATCTCGTCCTCACCGACGTGCAGATGCCGAAGATGGACGGGTTCGCGCTCACCCGGCGGCTGAAGGCGCTGCCGGATCACGCGCGGCTGCCGGTGGTGATCCTCTCCTCGCTGGACTCGCCCGAGGACAAGAGGCGCGGCGTGGACGCGGGCGCGGACGCGTACCTGGTGAAGGGCGAGCTGGGCCTCGAGTCGCTCGCGCAGACGATCGACAGGCTGGTCTAGGAACCCATGCGCAACCGGCGCCCGCTCCCGTTCCGCGTCCTGCTCGTCGACGAGGCGCTCACGCTCGCGACCCGCGGCCGCGCCCTCTTCGACTCGCAAGAGCTCCTGCGCCCTCTGCCCGGCGCCTCGCCCGCGCGGATGCTGCACGCGACGGCGGAGAAGACGCCGGACGTGATCGTGCTGGAGCTGCCGCGCGAGCAGCGGGCGGTGGAGGCCGCGCTCTCTGCGGTCGAGGCGGTGATGGCGCAGCGGCCCACGCCCATCCTCGTGTTGGAAGGGAAGGGCGGGCGGGAGTCCTTCCGCGCGCTCTCCCTGGGCGCGCTGGATCTGGTGACGCTGCCGGACGACGCCGCACCTCCCGAAGCGCACGAGACCTTCTGGCGCGAGCTCTCGCACCGGGTGGCGCTGCTCGCGCAGGTCCGCGTGGTGCAACACGTGGGCGGGATGCGGCGGCGGCGCCTCGAAGCGCGCACCCAGGCCGCGGTGGACGAGGCCCCGTTTCCCATCGTGGCCATCGCCGCCTCCCTCGGCGGACCGAGGGCGATCGCGCAGCTTCTCTCCGCCCTGCCGCGCGTATTGGCGGCGCCGGTCTGCATCTGCCAGCACATCTCCGAAGGCTTCACCTCCGCGCTCGCCCACTGGCTGTCACAGGAGACCGGCCAGCGGGTGGAGGAGGCGCGGGACGACAGGCTGCTCGAGCCCGGCCGCGTCTACCTCGCGCCGTCCGGCAAGCACTTCCGCGTCGCCTCGCAGGGCCGCGTGCGGCTCGACGACGGGCCCCCCATCGCCGGGTTCCGTCCAGCGTGTGACGCCCTGCTCGAGTCCGTGGCGCACAGCTTCGGCCGGCGCGCGGTCGGCGTCATCCTCACCGGCATGGGCCGCGACGGCGCGCAGGGACTGAAGGCGATCCGGGACCACGGCGGGCGGACGCTGGCGCAGGACGAGCTCACCTGCGCGGTGTGGGGAATGCCGCGCGAGGCGGTGCGCATCGGCGCGGCAGAGCAGGTGCTCCCGCTCGACGCGCTCCCTCCCGCGATCGTGAAGCTGGTGGACGCGTGCTGAGCCCCATCCCCCACTCGGCGCTGCAGGCGCTGGCGGCGCTGCTGCACGAGCGCGCAGGGCTGCGCATCGCCCAGGACGGCTTCCGGAGCCTGCGCTGGGCACTGGGCGAACGCATGCCCGCCACCGGCGCGACCGACGCGGACCTCTACGTGCGCGGCCTGCGCGGGCCGGGCGGCGAGGCGGAGCTGCGCGCCCTCCTGCCGCACGTCACCGTCACCCACTCCGAGTTCTTCCGCGACCCGCGCCAGTTCCAGGCGCTCGAGCGGCGCGTGCTGCCGGAGCTTTTGGCCCACGCGCGCGCGGAGGCCCGTCCGCTGCGGATCTGGAGCGCCGGCTGCGCGACCGGCGAGGAGCCCTACAGCGTGGCGATGGCGCTCGACGAACAGGGCGCCGAGGCCTGCGAGCTCGATCTGTGGGCCACCGATCTGAACCAGACCGCATTGGAGACCGCGAGGGGGGCCCGCTTCGCGCCGCGCCGCCTGCTCCACGTCTCCCCATCCCGCCGCGCGCGCTACTTCCAGGCGGATCCGACGGGAGAGTCGTTCGAGCTGTGCGAGCCCATCCGCTCGCGCGTGCGCTTCGAGGTCCACAACCTCGCGGCGCCGGCTGCCGCGCCCTCGGCGTCGGGAGGCTTCGACCTCATCCTCTGCCGCAACGTGATCATCTACTTCGACCCGCTCGTCATCCGCGGGGTGCTCGACCGCTTCTTCGACGCGCTGCGCCCCGGCGGCGTGCTCGTGCTCGGCTATTCGGAGAGCCTCTTCCGCGTCTACGACCGGTTCGAGATGCTGGAGGTCGAAGGCGCGTTCCTCTACCGCAGGCCGCAGGCTGCGCCGCCCACGCCGCAGCCCCCGACGCCGCGGAGCATGCCCATCCCGCTCGCGTCGCCGCCTGTAAGGGCCCCGTCAGCGCCGTGCTCGCCTCCGGATCGTGTGCAGCGGTCTGCCGCGCTCGCGCAGGCGGGACACTTCGACGAGGCGATGGACGCGCTGCAGACGCTCCTGCGCGATCACCCGATGCACCTCGCGGCGCGGCTGTCGCTGGGGAACCTGTGCTCGCTCTCGGGGAGGCTGGAGGACGCGGAGGCGATCTTCACCGGGGCCCTGCGCGAGGACCCCTTGTGCGTGGACGCGCGGCTGTATCGGGCGCTGGCGCAGTTGCAGGCGGGGCGTCACGAAAAGGCGCGCGAGGAGCTTCAGAAGGTGCTCTTCCTGGAGCCCACGCTGGCGTTGGCGCACTACCTCTTCGCGCAGGTGAACGAGCGGCTCGGGGAGGTGGGGGCGGCGAAGCGCGCGTACCGGAACGTGCTCTCGCAGGTCCACGTGGCGCAGCGCCCGTTGGCGGGCTTCTACCCTGAGCTGCCCACCTCTCCGGAGCCCGTCTTCCGCGCCGCCGGCCATGCGCTGGCGGCGCTGGAAGCGGACTAGCTCGAGGGGTTCAGCCCATCATCTTGTCGACGTTGGTGTTCGGATCGAGCGCCTCGGCGAACTTCTCCTCGAGGTACTTCCGCGCCTTGTTGCGGAAGAGCATCCCCGGGTCCGAGGCCTCGCCGTTCACCGCGCTGTCGGTGATGGTCATGTTGGCGGCGAGGGTGATCCCCATCACCTTGCCGTTGAGCTTCGCGGTGTCACCGTTCCACTCGGTCTTGATGCCGTACTTGTTGCCCCAGTACTCGAGCAGCTTCTTCGCGCGGCGGAGCGCCTCGTCCTTCTCCAGCTTGTGCCCGACGTCGAACTTGAGCATTCCCATGTTTGGCTGTCCCTCTCCGTCACAGAAGGTAGGTTCATCCTTCGCCCCCGGCATCTACCACTGGAGATCCCCATGCGCATCCTGGTTGCAGACGAGTTCTCGCGGCGTCACCTCGAGGGGCTGCGCGCTCTCGGGCTCACGGTGGACTTCCGGCCCGAGCTCAAGGCCGATGAGCTGCCCGAGGCCGCGAAGGACGCATCGATCCTCGTCGTCCGCAGCACCGAGGTGAAGGCCGCCGTCTTCGACAACGCGCGGGCGCTCTCGCTGGTCGTCCGGGCCGGCGCGGGCGTGAACACCATCGACGTTGCCGCGGCGAGCGCGCACGGCGTCTACGTCGCCAACTGCCCGGGCCAGAACGCGATCGCGGTGGCCGAGCTGACCATGGGCCTCATCCTCGCCTCCGACCGGCGCATCCCCGACAACGTGGCCGCGCTGCGCGAGGGCCGCTGGCTGAAGAAGGTCTTCTCGAAGGCGCAGGGCCTGCAGGGCCGCACCCTGGGCCTGGTGGGCGTGGGCAGCATCGGCAACGCGGTGGGGCAGCGCGCGCTGGCGTTCGGGATGCG
>CAZCWA010000245.1:4973-7673 GCA_964502265.1 uncultured Myxococcaceae bacterium
CAGGCGCAGGACGCCATCGCCGAGGAGACGATCCGGATCGTCGACAGCTTCCTCAACCGCGGCGAGGTCCCCAACTGCGTCAACGTGGCGCAGAAGACGCCCGCGCGCTTCCAGCTCATCGTGCGGCACCACGACCGGGTGGGCGTGCTCGCCAACGTGCTCGACACCATCCGGCAGGCGGGGATCAACGCGCAGGAGATCGAGAACACGGTGTTCGAGGGCGCCTCCGCCGCCTGCTGCAAGATCCAGCTCGACTCGGAGCTGCCCGCCGAGGCCCTGCAGAGCATCCGCGCGCGCGGCGAAGAGGTGATCTTCGCGGACCTCGTCGAGCTTCGCGCCTAGACTGCGAGCCCTATGCGCACGCGCCGCCTCGTCGTCCCCTTCGCAGCCATCGCGTTCGTCCTCGCCCCGGCCGCTTTCGCCTCCGAGCAGGTCGATCAGTTCGAGCAGGAGGAGGCGCCGGGAGACGTCCACGACGCCTCGCCCGTCCCCGCCGAGCCGGACCTCACCCCGCCCGACGCGGTGGAGCCCGAGCCGCCCTCTGCGGTCAACCGGGTGCTGCTGGATGGAGAGGTGCGCCAGGGCGCGTTCCTCGCCGGGCCGGGCTCCTTGACCTTCGTGCTCCACCACACGCTGATGGGCGCGGCGAGCGGCTTCGCCACCCAGGGGATCGCCTCCGGCTTCGACGTGGGCAACCTCGGCGTGCGGCAGCGGATGCTGGCAGGCACCCTGGTCGGCGCGGGGCTCGGCTTCGGGCTCTCGTCGTGGTGGCAGTTCAACAACTGGATCGACACGCCGATGGCGAACTTCGGCATCGTGAACTCGGTGCTCGCGGGCCTTCTGTTCGTGGGGATGATGGACCTCGTCTCGGACGACCCGCTGGCCATCGCGTGGTCGGGCGTGGTGGGCGCGCACGCGGGCGCCTGGCTCACCAACACGCTCGCCGGCGGCAAGATGCCGATGAGCCGGGGCCTGCTCATCTCCTCCGGCGGGCTGTGGGGCGGCATCTACTCGGGGCTGGTGCTCGCCATGCTCGGCAGCACCGGCAACGCGATCCGCGGCGAACGCGTCTTCGACACGCTGGCGATCAGCGCGGGCCTGGGCGGGGTGGCGGCGGCGCTCGCCTCGGCGCGCTTCGAGCCCTCCTCGCGGCAGATCCTCCGCGCGGATGCGTTTGGCCTCGGCGTGGGCGCGGCGGTGTGGCTGGTGTCGGCGGCGGTGGTCGGCTTCCGGATGGATGTGGCCACCCCGCACGTGCTGGCGCTCATCTCCTCTGCGGCCGCCATCACGACCGTCAGCCTGCTCTGGGAAGAGGCCGCCGAGCGCCCGCGCGCCAGCGGCAACCCGTTCTACCGGAGCCCGGAGCTCGACCGGCCGTACGCGACCGTCTGGTGGTAGGCGGAACCGTGCCCACCTTGGGCCCATGGCCAAGGTTCTGCCGTTCCGGGCGCTGCGGTACGCCTCGCTCGACGACGCCACGCGCCGGCTGTTGCCGGACATGCCCTCAACCAGCGACGCCGAGCGCAAGCGGCTCGCGCTGAGCGATCCGCTCCACGTCGCGCGCCTGTACGAAGCGCCGGATCCGTGGGCGCAGCTTCTTCGCTGGGAGTCGCAGGGACACCTCGTCGCCGAGGACCCCGCGATGTACCTGGTAGAGACGCAGGCAGCCGACAGGCTCCTGCGACAGCCGCCGGTGCGCTTCCTCCTCTGCGCGATGAGCGCGGACCCGGAGGTCACCGAGATCGAGCGCACGCCCGGACGGATTGGCACCGCCGCGGTGGAGCCTGTGCCGGTGCTGGCGGCGGACGATCAGCAGGTGTTCCGCACGCTGCTCGCGGACGTGGTGGCTGACAACTTCCCGGTGTGGGAGGCGCACGTGGAGGGTTCGCGGGTGCGGCTGTGGCGCATCGGCAGCGGCGCGATGCAGCGGCGCATCCGGGCGACCCTGGAGGAGATGCCGGTGCGGCCGCATGGGCCCGTCCCCGAGGCGGGGACCTTCCTCGCTGCCATGGTCCCGCTCTCGGATCCGGGGCTGCGGATGGTGCCCTACCACCGCGGATTGAAGGGGCTCGGGACCTTCAATCCCGAGCGATTCCTCGCCCTGGTGAGCGACTACGCGCGCATCTACGAGCTGGAGCGGCCGCTGGATTCGCACGGTGGCATGGAGGAGGCCCGCGAGCGCCTCGCGCAGCTCGCCACCGGCCAGCGCGCGGTCATGCTGGTGCTGCCCGAGGGGCAGGGGAAGCTGCTGCGCTTCCGGATGGGGCTCGAGCTCGACCACATCCCGGCCGCGCCGAAGAACCCGACCCTGCGCTCTTTGGACCTCGCGCTGCTCAACTCGCTGGTGCTGCGGACGGTGCTGGGGATCCGCGAGCCGGACGCCGCCAGACACCCGAACGTGTTCCCGGTGGCGGGACTTGGCCACCTCGTGTCGCGGGTGAACGAGGGCGTGTTCCAGGCGGGCTTCGCGCTCAATCCGCCGCCGGTGTGGGAGGTGCGCGCGGTGATGGAGGCCGCCCAGGCGCTCCCGCCGAGGACCATGCGCCTTCAGCCCACGCCGCCGGCCGGGCTGCTCTTCCTCGACCCCCGCGCGGCGACGGGGTAGCCCGGTGGAGGCCGCGCCCTCGACGCCCTCGACCCTCGATGCGATCTGCGGCGGCCAGGTGCGGCTGCTCCAGCCGGCGAAGGGGAGCGGGTACC
>CAZCWA010000246.1:0-7556 GCA_964502265.1 uncultured Myxococcaceae bacterium
GATGACGTTGAACTCGAACGGGTCGAAGGCGATGGACCGCCCCTCCTCCACCTTCAGCGCGAGCGCGGGCGAGTAGCGCAGGTTGGTACGGAGGACGAGGAACTCGGACTGGGTGGGGAGGATGTCCCATCCAACGAGGATGCCGGCGCCGGGGCCGCGGCGCTCCCGCGAGAGCACCTGCACGCCGCCTTCGGTCTCCTGCGCGCTGAGGTGCTCGTAGCTGCCGAACACGCCGACGTACGGAACGAAGCCGTGGAAGTTGGCGAGGTTCCGGAACACCTCCAGCGCCACCGACCGGCGCGAGAGTCGCTGCGAGAAACCGAAGGCGGCGTCCTCAATCTGGCTGTAGCGGTGGGAGAGGCTCACGTGCCCGTTCAGCTCGGGGATGGCGGCGGTGATCGTGGCATCGAGCACGTTGGAGGCTGCGCGCGAATGGCGCAGCCAGGGCCGCTCGCTCGCGTTCCAGCTCGAGCCGCTCACCGTGGAGACGAAGGACGGGCCCAGCCCGAGGCCGATGCGCCCGAGGAAGCCCTGCCGCCGCAGGTTCTCCAGCCGCTGCGCGTTGAAGCCGCTGCGCTCGTTCGCCTCGGCGCCCAGCGTGGTGTTGAAGGCGTACTTCCAGGCGATGAAGGCGCTCGCGGGCGGAAGCCCAATCCGCGCCTCGTCCGTGCGCGAGACCGGATAGTCGAAGTCTCCGAACGGCCAGTACCGCGCACCCACCTCGAAGAGGCCCGCCCGGGTGAGGAGCGTCAGTCCCCCCTCGAGCGGGAAGCGATGATGGACCCGCGACGGCCCCGCCTCCCGGCCACCCGCTGGATGAACGTGGACGGCGCCCAGGCGAGCCCGAGGTACGGACGCACCCCGCCCGTCCGGAGCTGCCACGGGTAGGCGCGGAACCCGGTGAGGATGCCCGGGCTGTGACGGTGCGGCACCTTCGCGCCGCCTTCGAGCAGGTGCCCGAGCACGGGGAAGGAGACGTAGAAGTCCGCGTGTCCCCAGAAGTGCAGCGCGCCGATCTTCAGACGGCCGAGGCCGCGCGCCTCCATGGGGGCGGCTTCACCGGTGGCCGGATCGTAGAGCTCGCCGCGCGCGACGGCCTCGTATTCGAGCCCGACGTACGTCTGCGCGAAGCGGTGCGTGCGGCGCTCGGTGTCGCCTTCGAAGGGAAGCCCGGAAGTGGGCGCGGGTGCCGCGGCAAGGAGGAGGGGAAGGGCGAAGGAGGGCATTGTCGAAGTGAGTCCTGCTACGGCGGCGGGATGACGCTCCCGTCCACCTTCGGCGCGGGCTGCAGTCCTCGGGCGATGAGGAAGTAACCGGCCATGCCGAGGAGGAGCAGACCGCCCGCGGTGAGGGTCATCCAGCGGATCGCGGCCGAGCCGTACTCGGGGCGCGCGGAGAGCTCGATCAACGCGCCGGAGACGAAGATGGCCACGCCGTTCAGGCTCTTCACGAGGAAGTTGTAGACGCCGAAGTAGATGCTCGTCGCCTCGCCATGCTCCGAGCGCTCGGAGGCGCAGGCGGTGATCGCCTCGCCCTCCAGCCCCAGCAGCACCGCCGCCATCGGGCCGCCGAGCGCGAAGAGGATCATCGCGGTGGTGAACGCCGAGCCGACGACCGGCTGCCCTATCCCCGCCGCCAGCGCGTAGACGACGCCGAGCAAGAGCGACGACACCATCACCGCCTTCTCCCAACCGAACCTGCGCGAGAGCATGGGCACGGCGACGAAGAATGGGATCGCGGTCCCGAGGAACGGTCCCAGCACCTTCGGCACGTCGGCCAGCGTCCCGTCCAGAAGGTCCCGCGCGATGAACGGCGCCGCCGCGGTCACGATGGTGAACGCCATCTGCGAGCCGGCGAAGAGCAGCAGCACCGCGAGGAAGCGCCGGTGGCGCAAGGAGCTCAGGAGCACCCGCGAGAGCGGCGGGGGCGGCTGCGCGAGGGCGCCCTGCGTCCCCTGCTCGAGCACGGCGGAAGACGCCGGCTGCTTCGGCTGCGCGTAGTAGGGGAGGATCATCAGCACGGCCGCGGGCACCGCGAAGGCCAGCGCCGCCTTGGAGTACCCGAGCGACTCGATCACCCCGGGCGCCACCACCGCGCCCACCGCGGTCGCGAGCAGAAGCCCCGCGCCGAGGATGTTCGACAGGCTCCGGCGCGCGTCGAGGTTCCCCACCGAGTAGTCGCTGATCAGGCTCCAGTAGGGGATCGCGTAGAAGGTGTAGCCGGTGAAGAAGACCAGCATCCCCGCGATGAGCAGCACCCAGCGCAGCGTCTGCGAGATGTCGTAGTCGGCGGCGAAGCAGAGCCACAGGCCGATGGCGGGGATGACGAACGAGAACCACAGCAGCTTGCGCCGCTCCCTCCCCTTGCGCACCCACGCGTCCGAGAACACGCCGGCGATGGGATCGGTCACCCCGTCGAAGATGCGGAACGCGAGCAGCACCGCGCCCACCGCCGCCGCGCTGAAGAGCGCTCCGGTGGGCAGGCCCGCGGGATGCTGCGCCACCGGGCCCGCGTGCGTGCGGCTCGCGTAGTCGAGGATGTACGAGAAGAAGAACCGCGCCAGCCCCATCATCCCGAGCTGGCCGGCGCCGAAGAGGACGAGGCGGGTGAGGTTCATTCTCGTGGGCGTCGTCTAGCCGCGCTGGCGCGGCGCCGGACGGAAGGGGTGGAGGAACGCCGCCAGACGGTCCGCCGAGCGCGTGGCGATGAAGAGCGTGCCCGCGCCGCGGAACTCGCAGACGAGGCCCTCGCCCGAGGCGATGAGCCCGCGCAGCCCGCCCACCTTGCGCACCTGGTACTGCAGCCCGGAGGTGAAGCCGACCACGTGCGAGGTGTCGCAGATGTAGCCGGCGGGGCCGACCTCGACCTGGTGGATCGCGCCCGCCGAGGAGAAGAAGACCGGGCCTTCGCCCTCGCAGCGAAGGAGGAAGAGGCCGGTGCCGCTGAAGAACCCGCGCGCCCCGCCCCACTTCGTGTCCAGCGTCACGCCCTGCCCGTTCGCGAGCCAGTTGCCCGAGGAGAGGAAGAGCCCTTCGCCACGCTGGAGCGCGTGGGCGCGGACGTCGCCTTCGGGCGCGGGGGCGATGATCAGGCGCTGGCCCGGGCCGCTCGCGGTGAAGGTGTTCTGGAAGAGCGACTCGCCGCCGAGCAGCTTCCGCTTCGCCGCCCCGAGCAGGCCGCCGGGCATGTTGGTGGTCATCGACACGTGCGTGTCGCGCGCGACCATCGCCGCGCTCTCGGTGGTGAGGCGCTCGCCTGCGCCATCGAAGCTCACGCGCACGAAGCCGAAGTCCGGCGCATCGAGGATCTCCCACTGCATGTCTAACTCCCCCTCGGAGGAAGCATCGGGCCGAGCTCGCGGCCGTACTCGGCGGGGTTGCGCGTCTGGATCCAGATCCGCCCGTGCCCGGTGAAGTGACAGACCAGCCCCTCGCCGGAGAGGAACGAGGCGAGCAGCCCGGACGCGCTGCGGCCCACCGTGAACTGCAAAGAGGTGTCCCACGCGACGAGGTGACCTGTGTCGATCACCAAAGAGCCGTCGCAGGTGAGCTCCTCGATCCCGCCGAACGCGCCCGCCAGCACCTGGCCTTCGCCGTGCGCGCGCATCACGAAGAGGCCCTCGCCGCCGAAGAAGGTGCGAAAGCCGCCGAGGGTCGTGTCCAGCGTCACCCCCGGCTCGCTGGCGATGTACGCCGAGGATTGGAGATGAACCGGCCGCGAGGGCTCGATGTCGATCACCACCTGATCGCCGGAGAGCGCGTGCGCGAGCAGCACCTCGCCCTCGCTGCCCTGCGCGGTGAAGGTGTTGCGGAAGAAGGACTCGCCGCCGAAGAGCGCGCGGCCCAGCCCCTTGAGCACCCCGCCGCCGCCCATCCCGGTCTGCATCTGCACCGAGGTGCTCATGCCGACCATCGCGCCGCTTTCTGCGATCACCGACTCGCCCGGCTGGAGGCGAACCCGCGCCAGCGCGTTGGCCGGCTTGTAGAGGATCTCGAAGTGCATGTGTCAGCCCCGAAGGAAGGGAGTGATCCAACCCACCAGCGAGGAGATGTTGCGCGACTGGAGGTAGACGGTGCCCTGCCCGCGGAACTCGCAGACGAGGCCCTCTCCCGAGCCCAGCATCCCCATCAGCCCGCCGCCGGGCGCGCGCAGCTCGTAGGTGAGCTGGCCCTCGAAGCCGACGATGTGCCCGTTGTCCACGATGAAGCTGCCGTCCACCCGCTCCTCGTGCACGCCGCCGTAGGAGGTGAACCAGACCTCGCCCTGGCCGGTCAGCTCGAGGAAGAAGAGCCCCTCCTTCGCCAGGAGCCCGCGCAGCCCGCCAAAGCGCAGCCGCATGTCCACGTTGCCGGTGGAGGCGAGGTAGGCGCCGGTGGAGACGACGAGGGTCTCTCCGTTCAGGCGCCGGTGGGTGATCTGCCCGGAGAGCTTCGGCGCGAGCCAGACGGTGCTGCCGGCTCCGCTCCCGCTCCGGCCTCCGGCGGTGAAGTGGTTCACGAAGAAGGTCTCGCCGCCCACCAGCCTGCGGAGGAAGGCGATGAACAGCGCCTTGAGCAGCGCGCCGAACCCGCCGGCGCGGTTCGCGTTCAGCTTCACCGCCATGTCCACGTCGGTGCTGCGCGCGACCATCGAGCCGGCTTCCGCCACCAGCGTCTCGTTCGGAGAGAGCGCCACCTCCAGCATGGCGAAGCTCGGTCCGTGTCGGATGGAGTGTTGCATGTGCGGCGTGGCGTACCAGAGAGGTGCGAGGGCGCGCCACCCTCGATGGCCCGCGGGCTTGTCGCAGAGGGAAGGCGTGGTTAACGCGCGTTCCTGATGCGGGGCGCGGGGATCTTCGGGGTGGTGCTGTTCGCGCTGGGGTGCGGCGAGGTCCGGCTCGGCCCCGTCGAGCCGCTCCTGGTGATCGAGGCGGAGTCGCTCTCGTTCGGGACGGTGCCGGTGGGAGGGCGCGAGGTGCGCACGGTGCGGGTGATTAACGCAGCCCGCGCGCCGGCACAGGCCACGGTCAGATTGAGCGGGCCGGTGGAGCCGGGCGGGGGCTCCGGGTTCGCGTGCGCGCCTTCTCTCGAGCTGCCGGCGGGAGGATCGGTGGCGCTGCCGGTCACCTTCGAGCCGATGCGCGAGGGGCGCTTCTCGGGCGAGCTGGTGCTGCGGGTGGACGGCTTGGGGCATCGGGTGGCGCTGAGCGGCGAGGCGCGCGCGGGGGAGACGTGCCCTGCGCCCGGGCCCTGCCGGGCGTGGACGTTCGATGCGTCCGCCCGCGCATGCACCGCGTCGACGCGGGAGGACGGAGCGGCGTGCGAGGACCCGTGCCTGCTGGACGGCAGCGGGGTGTGCGCGGCGGGCGCGTGCTCCGGGCAGGCGCGGACGTGCGACGACGGTAACGCGTGTACAGCAGACGCCTGCGGGCCGGAGGGCTGCGTGCACGTGCCGGTCGAGTGCCCCGGGACGGATGATCCGTGCCTTGCGCCCTCGTGCGATCCGGAGCGCGGCTGCGGGTTGACGCCTGTTCCGGATGGGACGCACTGCGGCCGGAGCGGCTGCGGGATCGCGGACGTGTGTGTCGCCGGGGCGTGCGTGGCGCGCGCGGTGCCGGAGGGCGCGCCCTGCGGGCTCTCCTCTCCCTGCGCGGGGCCGGGCGTGTGCCGGGAGGGCGTGTGCGAGCTTCCGCAGGGCGAGGTGGTGAAGCCGCTGTGGAGGTTCGACTCCGGGGACGGCGTGGGCCGCACGCCCTACGACGTGCGGATGGCGATGGACGGCGAGGGCACGAGCTTCCTCTTCGGGGGCCCCTCCGTGTTCGCGGTGGATGACAAGGGCGCGCTCCGGTGGTCGACGTTGCTTTCGGGGGAGGAGGTCTGCGGTGAGTGGGGGCGGGCAACGATCGTCTCGGTGCACGAGGGCGCGGTGCTGGTCGGGATGTCGTGCGGCGCCCTCGTCTCGCTCGACCGGCATGACGGGACGGTCCAGTGGACGCGGGATCTGCGCCCGGTCGTCGCGCCCCTGCTCACCGCGGGCGCATACGGCACGACGGGGCCGCGGGAACACCAGCCGCTCGCCGTGCTCCCGGCAGCCGGTGGTGCGCTGCGCGTCCTGTTGGAGGTGGGCCTGGGGCACAGACCCAGCGGGAACGACCCGGTGGACCTCTTCGCGATCGACGTGGGCGGGCTTGACGGCAGCGTCCGCCGGGCGGTTCGCCTGGGCGCCAGGCTGCACGCGTTCTCGTACACCTCGTCCGGCCAGAGCTTCGACATGGCCCCGTCGGTCGCGGTCGATGAGGAGGGCTGGACCTTCCTCGGGCGCGCGACGTCACGAACGTTCCCCATGGGCTGGGAGCTGGTGGCCTTCGACGAGGCGCTCCACGAGCGATGGCGGTTGCCCGAGGTGCCGGGCGTCCATGGCGTCTCGGGAGGGGTGGTGCTCACTGCGCCGGGGAACCTCGGTCCGCTGCTGCTCGTGGACGCCCGCACGGGTGCCGTCCGCGCCGAACTTCCCGTCGCGAGCCAGTCGAAACGCCCGTTCGCGATCGTGGCCAGCGAGGACGCGGTCGAGCTTGCACACGAGTCGCCCGGGCAGACCGTGGAGTGGACGCGGTGGGACCTGCGTACCGGGGAGAAGATCTGGAGCGCGCCGCTCGGAGAGTCGACGCTCGTCGCGTCTGCCCACCGCACGCGGACGGGGACCCTGCTGGCGGTGAGGGGTGGCCTCTACTCGGACTGGGTGGAGATCTCGAACGATGGCCAGCTCGAGCTGCGCTGCCCGGGCTTCTTCCGCACCAGCCCCGATTCGGTCCTGCACGAGGGGATGTGGATCGAGTGGGACACGGGCCCGTACTCGGGGCACTCGCTGACCGCCTGGCCCCTGCCGGGCCGCGTCCCCGCGCGGGATGGCTGGCCCTACCCCTCCGGCAGCCCGGCCCGGATGTGGTCGGCGCCCTGAGTCGGGCGCGAGCCGTAGCGGGTCGGGGGTGAATCGCGCCGCCAGGTGGCGCGGGGGCGGTAGGTTACGGCTGTGCACCTCCTCCATCACGTCGAAGCCGGCGACCCCTCGGGGCCGCTCGTCGTCCTCCTCCATGGCGGAGGCCTCAGCCACCGGCAGTGGGGGCCGCAGCTCGAGCGCGCGGCGGCGGGAGGGGGCTTCCATCTGCTCGCGCCGGATCTTCCCGAACAGGGGCGGAGCGCTGAGGTACGGCCGTTCACGCTGGAGGGCGCGGCGGACGGGGTGGCGGAGCTGGTGCGGGGCGCGCTGCAGGGACGCGAAGGCGCGCACGTGGCGGGAATCTCGCTCGGCGGGGCGGTGGGGCTGACGCTGCTGCAGCGGGCGCCGGAGCTGGTGCGCTCGCTCTTCGTGTCGGGAACGGCGGCAGGTCTGGGCAGGGTGCTGGGCGGGATCTCGATGATGAGCGCCGGGCTCTACGACCTGCTCCCGCGCGCGTGGCTGGTGAAGTCGGCGGTGAAGCAGTTCGGGGTGCCGCCCGAGCACGCCGCCGCCTTCGAAGAGGACATGGCCCTCTCCGCCACCGCCGACTTCACCCGAAGCTTCACCCGCGCGCTGATGGG
>CAZCWA010000247.1:0-7521 GCA_964502265.1 uncultured Myxococcaceae bacterium
CGGACATCAAGCGCGAGTGGCACGTGGTGGATGTGTCGGGCAAGGTGCTCGGCCGTGCCGCCAGCCAGATCGCCACGCTGCTCAAGGGCAAGCACAAGGCAATCTACACCCCCTCCATGGACACGGGTGATCACGTGATCGTGATCAACGCGGCGGACGTGCGCGTGACCGGCACCAAGGAGACGGACAAGAAGTACTACCGGCACCCGAACGCGGGTTTCCCCGGCGGTCTGAAGACGACCACGCTGGAGAAGCTCCGTGAGCGCCACCCCGAGGACATCATCCTCAACGCGGTTCGCCGGATGCTGCCCCGGAACGCGCTGGGCAGGCAGATGATGACCAAGCTGAAGGTGTACGCGGGGACGGAGCATCCGCACGCGGCCCAGAAGCCCCAGACCCGCGAACTCGAGGCGTAACAGACATGAACGGAAACACGTCGTACGGCACGGGCCGCCGCAAGGAAGCCACCGCCCGGGTGTGGATCAACCACGGTGAGGGCCAGGTGGTCGTCAACGGCCGCACCCTGGACGAGTACTTCGGTCGCGAGACCTCGAAGATGCTCATCTACCAGCCGCTCCAGCTGCTCGAGCAGGCCGGCAAGATCGACATGAAGGTGAACGTCTCCGGTGGTGGCCTCTCCGGCCAGGCCGGCGCCATCCGCCACGGGCTCTCCCGCGCCCTGGTGGCACTCAACCCGGAGTTCCGTCCGGTGCTGAAGAAGGCCGGCTTCCTCACCCGCGATCCGCGCGCGGTGGAGCGCAAGAAGTACGGTCAGCCGGGCGCGCGCCGCCGGTTCCAGTTCTCCAAGCGCTAAGCGCTCGGTCGAATACGTCGCTCAACGCCAGAGCGGACTTCCCCCGGGAGGTCCGCTCTTCGCGTTGCGGGCTCCGGCCCGGCCGCCCGGCCTGCGGCCACGGTCCGTGGACGCTCGTCCGGCTGCGACGGGACGGGGGCGCTTTGCTACCATCCGCGCACCCATGGAACTCAACGAGATCCTCCAGATCGCCCTTCGGGGCGGCGCCTCGGACATCCACCTCAAGGCCGGCCTGCCGCCCATGTTCCGCGTGGACGGCGCGCTGGTGCCGCTGAAGGACGGGCGCCGCCTTCCGCCCGAGGAGGTGGCGCGGATGGCGTTCGGGATCATGAACGAGTTCCAGAAGGAGAAGTTCAAGAGCTCGAACGAGGTGGACCTCGCCTACGGCGTGCCGGGGCTGGGGCGCTTCCGCGTGAACGTGTTCCAGCAGCGCGGGACCATCGGCGCGGTGCTGCGCGTCATCCCCTTCAAGATCCGGTCGATCCGCGAGCTGCTGCTGCCGCCGTCGATCGAGCAGATCGCGGTGGAGCAGCGGGGGCTCATCCTCGTCACCGGCACCACCGGCTCGGGCAAGTCGACCACGCTGGCGGCGATGATCGACCACATCAACCAGCACGAGACGAACCACATCATGACGATCGAGGACCCGATCGAGTTCCTGATCCGGGACAAGCGGTCGATCATCAACCAGCGCGAGGTGGGCGTGGACACCATGTCCTTCAGCCAGGCCCTCAAGAGCGCGCTGCGGCAGGACCCGGACGTGATCCTCGTCGGCGAGATGCGCGATCACGAGACGATCGAGACCGCGCTCACCGCGGCGGAGACCGGCCACCTGGTGCTCTCCACGCTCCACACACTCGACGCCACCGAGACGATCAACCGGATCATCAGCGTGTTCCCGCCGTATCAGCAGAAGCAGGTGCGGCTGCAGCTCGCCTCGGTGCTCAGGGCGGTGGTCTCGCAGCGGCTGGTCTCGCGCGCGGACGGCAAGGGCCGGGTGGCGGCGGTGGAGGTGCTCAAGGCCACGGCGAGGGTGCGCGAGCTGATCGAGGACAAGGACCGCACCAAGGAGATCCACGACGCGATCGCCCAGGGCCACCAGACCTACGGGATGCAGACCTTCGACCAGTCGCTGATGTCGCTGGTGAAGCAGGGCCTCGTCACCTTCGAGGAGGCGAAGCGCCAGGCGACCAACCCGGACGACTTCGCGCTCCGCTTCAGCGGGATCAGCGGCACCTCGGACTCGAAGTGGGACGACTTCGACAAGCGGCCCGGTGAGGAGGCGCCCATCCCGGGCTCCGCCGCCTTCGCGCAGCGGGGCCAGCCTTCCGCCAACGTGGCGCTTCCGCCCGGCGCGGCGCGTCCGGCGGGGCAGGGGCAGGGGACGCCTGCGAGCGGCGTGCGTCCGGTGACGGGTGGCTCGGGCGTGCGGCCGGCGGTGGGAGGCAGCGCGCCCGGCACGCCTGCCGCGGGGGGCGCGTCCGCGGACGACGACTTCCAGATCGAGCGCTTCTAGCTTCTAGTCGAAGTCGAGCGGCTCGACGTCGTCCTCCATTCCCTCGCCGGCGTGGGCGGCGCGGTCCACGACCTTGCGGAGCCGCGCGCCCCGCAACGGTCCCGCCAGCCCACGGGCCTCGAGCAGGTCGATGAAGCCTCGCAGACCGGCGGCGGCCTCCTCGAAGCCCTCCTCGCCCACCTCCTCGTAGAGGTCGTCGAGGGCCTCCTCCACGTGCTCGACGTTGATCGGCGACGGTCCCTCCGCCCAGGCCGCCTCGAGCAGCGTCCGCGCCGACCGCTCGCGGCCGAGCGCCCCCTCACCGCCTGTGCGCGCGTGCTCGGCGATGAGGCCCAGGACCGTCTCCTCGTCGAGCGCGATCAGCCGGGGGAGCAGCTCCAGGGACTCGCGCACCCAGCCGCGGTCGAAGTTCTCCGGCTCGTCCTCGCCGGCGAAGGCCTCCTCGGCGACGATCTCTGCCACAAGGCCCCGCGCCTCGGAGGGACGCGCGCCCCCGGCCTGCAGCGCGGAGAGCGTCTTCTCGATCATCGGCCCCAGCTCCGCGTCCTCCTTCAGCGCGAGGACGGCGGCGTGGGTGGCGAGGAAGAGCACCACCCGCTGCACGTCCTCGTCGAGGTGCGGGCCGCTGGAGAGGAGGAGGTCGCGCTCGTCGGGGAAGTCGGCGGAGGCGGCGGCGAGGTGCCGGTCCTCGGGGGCGATGTCCTTGCCGCGGGCGGTGTCGGTGAGCACGCCGAGCGCGCGGGCGGTGTCGAGGTACCGGGTGATGAGCGGGTGCATGGCGCGGGAGACTACGGCGGCCTCGGGGGCGGGCGAACAACCTTCGGCACCGGGCGCACCGGGGGCGGGACCGGAGGTTCGTCTGGATCCGGTGGGGGTCGGCCTGTAGCTTGCCCCTCCGCATGAGAGCCGCCTTCGCCGCCGTGACCCTCCTCGTCCTCCTCACCGCCTGTGCCACCACGGGGGTTCCGGGAGAGCCCAACTACGCGCAGGACGCGCAGGCGAACATGGACCGCGGGCTCGCGGCCTTCGAGTCGAAGAACTACGAGGAGGCGCAGCGCTACTTCGAGCACGTGCGCAACCGCTACCCGTTCCTGGACATCGCCAGGGAGGCGGAGCTGAAGCTGGCGGACACGTACTTCGCCCGCGACCAGTACATCGAGGCCCGCGAGGCCTACGTGGCCTTCCTCAAGCTGAACCCCACCTGGCCGCGCGCCGACCACGCGTCCTTCCACGCGGCGAAGACGTGGCACGAGGAGATCCCCTCCGACTTCTTCCTGCTGCCGGGGGTGGAGGAGAAGGAGCAGAAGGCGGTGCGCAACTCCGTCCGCGCGATGAGCGACTTCCTCCGCCGCTACCCCCAGAGCGAGTACGTGAAGGAGGCCGAGCGGATCGTCGCCGAGGACCGCGCCATCCTCGCGCGGCACGAATTGCACGTGGCCGAGTTCTACGCGCGGCGCGAGAAGTGGGCGGCGGTGGCGCTGCGGCTGGAGACGGTGGCGCGCGACTTCAAGGGCCTCGGCTTCGATGAGCAGGCGCTCTTCGGCCTCTACGACGCGTACACGCGGCTGAACGAGGCGGAGAAGGCGAAGGCGGCGCTGCAGGAGGTCATCGCGCGGCTGCCGGGGACGCCGGCGGCGGCGAGGGCCCAGGCGCTGCTCGGGCAGCAGGCCGGCTGAAGCCTGCCGAGCGGAATGGCAAGGTGAGCGCGCGGGACGGCAGCGAGCGCGGTGAGAGACGCAAGGCGCTGCTCTTCCTCGGAGGTCTTGGGCTCGCGGCGATCGGGGCGGCGGTGTTCGGCACGCGTGTGCTGGGGCTGTTCACCGGTCCTGACGTGGCGATCGTCTCGGCGCTGAAGGCCACCCAGGCGCAGACGCTCACCCTGCCCCTCCCACTGGAGGGCGCACCGCCGCTGGTCGTCCACCGCCACTTCTTCGAGCGGATCCTGGTGCAGGCGGACCTCGAGGCCCGGCGCGCGGAGGTGACGGCGACGCTGGACGCGGAGGGGAAGGTGGGCGGGACGCAGGTGAGCTCGCTGGGCGTGGAGCGGGTGCCCTTCCGCTACGAGGCGGGGGCGTGGGAGCCCTCGGAGGGCTTCGCGCCGCGGCTGTCCGGCGTGC
This sequence comes from uncultured Myxococcaceae bacterium, assembly GCA_964502265.1. Lineage (GTDB taxonomy): Bacteria > Myxococcota > Myxococcia > Myxococcales > Myxococcaceae > JAFAFL01. Next base: position 4,448 of record CAZCWA010000247.1, read on the forward strand.
TGGCGCTGCTCGAGGCGAGGCGGCGGGCATTGGAGGCGGCGGACGGCGAGGCGTTGCGGCGGCTCTCCCGGCCGGACGCGCTCGACGAGGCGGACGGAGAGACGCTGGGGCTGCTGGAGGGCCTTCGGGACCGGACGGTGCAGGCCGAGGCCTGGTACCTGCGGCTGGAGCGCGAGGAGGTCGTGGTGCGCGAGGAGCTGCGGATTCGCGGAGACGGGCGGGACCGGCCGGTGGACGAGCGGAAGACGCGGCGGCTGCGGGTGCGCGATGCGGGTGGGGAATTCTTCTTCGGACCGGAGCTCGGATAGGCTAACGCCCCACCTTCATGGACGAGTCGCTGAAGCAGCTCCTCACGCTGGGCCGCGGCTTCTTCGAGAAGAAGCAGTACGCGCAGGCGGAGAAGTATCTGACCCAGGTCGTGGAGCGGAACCAGTCGTTCGCGGACGTCTACAACATGCTCGGGGTGGTCTTTCACGACGGGGGGCAGTTCGCGCGGGCGCAGCGGGCGTTCGAGGCGGCGCTGCGGTTGAACCCCGGCTACACCGAGGCGGCGCTGAACCTCGCCATCATCTACAACGACATGGGGAAGTACCGGGAGGCGAAGGAGGTCTACCAGACCGCGCTCTCCCGCCAGCGCGCCACGCCCACCAAGGTCGACCCGTTCGTGCAGGGGAAGATCGCCAACATGTACGCGGACATCGGCGACGTGTGGCGCTCCTCGGGTCTGCAGCGGGAGGCGGTGGAGGAGTACCGCCGCGCGCTGGCGCTGTGTCCCACCTTCGTCGACATCCGGCTCAAGCTGGGAGACGCGCTGCGCGAGCTGGGAGAGCTCGACGACGCGATCCGCGAGCTGGAGGAGGTCATCCGGTTGAACCCGAACTATCTGCCCGGCCGGGTACACTTCGGCATCGCGTTGTACTCTGCAGGCCGGCACGCGGACGCGATGAAGGCGTGGGAGGAGGTCCTCGCCATCAGCCCGGGCCACAAGGGAGCGGAGATGTACCTGAACCTCGCCCGCTCGAAGGAGAGCTAGATGTCGTTCGCCCTCAAGTTCATCTCGGGCAAGTACCAGGGCGGCGAGTTCCCGCTGAAGTCCAACAAGCAGATCGTGATCGGCCGCTCGAGCGAGCTGGACATGGTGCTGGTGGAGGACATGGTCTCGCGCAAGCACGCGAAGATCACCGTGGGCGGGGACGGGAAGATCTCGATCGAGGATCTCGGGTCCACCAACGGGACCTTCGTCAACGGCGAGAAGGTGAAGCAGTCGCGCCTGAAGGAGGGCGACCGCATCCTCATCGGCACCTCGATCCTCAAGCTGGTGCAGCAGGGCGCGGTGGGCGCGGAGCTCGACGATCGCGTGGTGCGCCAGAAGCTCGAGGAGGCGGCGGCGGTTCAGGCGCGCCGCGGCTCGTCGATGACGGGGAAGATCGAGGAGATCCCGCTGCCGGATCTGCTGCAGCTCTTCCACACCTCGAAGAAGAACGGCGTGCTGATCATCCGGCACCCGCCGCAGGAGGCGCGCATCTACCTGCGGCAGGGGCGCGTGTACTACGCGGTGATCAACGAGAACCACGAGCTGGGGCCGCAGAAGAGCTTCAACCGGATCATCCAGTGGGAGGTCGGTGACTTCGAGCTCTCGGCCGAGGAGCCGCCGGAGTTCATGGTGGAGCTGGAGACGTCCACCGAGGCGCTGCTGATGGACGGGCTCCGGTCGCTCGACGAGCTGCGGCGGATCCAGAAGTACCTGCCGTCGGCCACCGCCACCTTGATGCTGGCGAGCCCGATGAACGCGCCGATGCGGGAGCTGACGCCGGACCAGCTCGACGTGCTGCAGCTCGTCTACAACTTCGGCTCGCTCGGCGGCGTGCTCGATCATTCGGACAAGGACGACGCCCAGGCGGCGGAGCTCCTGGTGGAGCTGCTCCGGCGCGACTACGTGCGCGCGGGCTGAGAGGGAACCATGAGCAGGAACAAGGGTGAGGGTGAGCGGGTGGCGCAGGTGAAGCGGCTGACGGAACTGGCCAACTGCGCGGGCTGAGCGGCGAAGCTGCGGCCCGCGGATCTGGCGCAGGTCCTGCGTCACGTGAAGAAGTCGAAGCACCCCGACGCATTGGTGGGTCACTCCACCAGTGACGATGCGGCCGTCTATCGCCTGAACCGGCGGGAGGCGATCGTCCAGACCGCGGACTTCTTCCCGCCGGTGGTCGACGATCCGGTGGCGTTCGGGGAGATCGCCGCGGCCAACGCGTTGAGCGACGTGTGGGCGATGGGCGGGCGGCCCCTGTTCGCGCTGAACCTGGTGGGGTTTCCGAAGTCGCAGCCGCTCGAGGTGCTGGGGAAGATCCTCCAGGGCGGCCAGAACAAGGCGGACGAGGCCGGCATCCCCATTCTCGGCGGGCACTCGGTGGCGGACGAGGAGCCGAAGTACGGGATGTCGGTGACGGGGATCGTGCATCCGGACCGCGTGCTGCGGAACGTGGGGGCGCGGCCGGGCGACGTGCTGATCCTGACCAAGCCCATCGGCAGCGGGATCGCCACCACCGCCATCAAGCGGGGACTGGCGGACGCGGCGATGATCGAGCGCGCGATAGACGTGATGCGCGAGCTGAACAAGGCGGGCGGCGAGGTCTTCGCGAAGCACTGGAAGCACGTGCACGCGCTGACGGACGTGACCGGCTTCGGGCTGCTCGGCCATCTGTGGGAGATGGTGAGCGGTTCGAAGGTGAAGGCGAACCTGTTCCTGCCCTACCTGCCGATCATCGAGGGCGTGCCCGCGCTGGCCGAGGACGGCGTCATCCCGGGTGGGACGCGCGCGAACCTCGAGTGGGTGGGCGCGAAGGTGAAGTTCCCGCGCGACTTCCCCGAGGCCATCAAGCTGGTGGTGGCGGACGCGCAGACGAACGGCGGACTGCTGGCGGCGGTGGAGGCGAAGGCCGCGCCCCGGATCCTCGATGCGCTCGAGCGCGCGGGGGCGGGCGCCTATCCCATCGGCGAGATCGCGCCGAAGGGCCGGCCCGGCATCGAGGTCATCGTCTGACGGTGCTGAACATCGACCTCGGCGAGCTGCCCGGGGA